>JAZGGT010000260.1:0-18402 GCA_036480555.1 Bacteroidales bacterium
CTGGCTGGGTGAATTACTTTAAGCTGGCCGATATGCGTAAGCTACTTGAAAGAGTAGATACATGGTATCGCAGACGTTTACGTATGGTGATCTGGAAACAGTGGAAGCGGGTACGTACCCGTTGGCGCAATCTCATTAAGCTTGGTATAAACAAACACATAGCTTGGGAGTGGGCGAATACAAGGAAAGGCTACTGGCATACAGCAAAGAACTATATCCTTTCTATTTCTATCACCAACGTGCGTCTTAAATTTTCCGGCTATCTCTTTTTCTCGGATTACTACAGGACTGTCATTGGTATTATTTAAGGAACCGCCGTGTACCGAACGGTATGCACGGTGGTGTGAGAGGACAGATAGGGAATTAATCCCTATCTTCCTACTCGATTGGTTAAATATAAGATGATGCAAAAAGTAAAGATCAAAACAGCCGTAAAGCAGATCCTGGCGGATACCATCACTCCTGTGAGTGTATATCTGAGGGTCAGGGATATGTTCCCCCAGTCCATTTTGCTGGAAAGCAGCGATTATCATTCCAATGAGGATTCGTATTCCTTCATTTGCCTCCAGCCCTTCTATTCTTTTACCATTGAGCAGGGAAAGATAACAGTACTGGACGAGCATGGAGGGTCAGAGATCCAACAAATCACCCAGGACACTTCAATCCCCGACGAATTGAACCGGTTCATCCATTCAGTCGAACTGGTTGATCCTGACCCGAGGATCAGGACCAATGGTTTCTTTGGCTATTCTGCCTATGATGCCGTTAAATATTTCGAGGACATCAGAGTAGCGGAAGACCGGGAAAGTTCTTATGCCATTCCGGATATGGTTTATTCCCTGTACAGGATCATCATAGCCATCAATCATTTCCAGAATACCCTGACCATCCTGGAAAACCAGACTGGAGGATATGAAAGCCAGCTTGATCATATACAATCATTGCTTTTCAACCGGAATTTTGCAACCTTCCCCTTCCGCCCGGGTGAAAAGGAAAAATCCAATATGACAGACAAGGACTATATGGACATGGTAAGAAAGGGCAAGGAGCATTGTTACCGGGGAGATGTTTTCCAGATCGTCCTTTCACGACAGTTCAAACGGGATTTTACGGGTGATGACTTCAATGTATACCGTTGCCTTCGATCGGTTAATCCTTCCCCCTACCTCTTCTATTTTGATTTCGGGAGCTACAAGATATTCGGTTCATCCCCTGAGGCCCTGCTGCAGATACAGGACAGGATCGCCTATATACATCCCATCGCCGGTACATTCAAACGGACAGGGGATGATTCGGTGGACAAAGATTCAGCGATCAGGCTTTCCAGGGATAAAAAAGAGAATTCGGAACATATCATGCTGGTTGACCTGGCACGCAATGACCTGAGCCGCAATGCCCATCATGTCACGGTGGAAACTTTCCGTGAGATCCAGTATTATTCTCACGTGATCCACATGGTTTCCAAAGTTTCCGGAATGCTGCCGAAGGATTACAATGCCATTCGCGTGATGGGAGATACCTTTCCGGCCGGCACCCTTTCAGGGGCCCCTAAATACAAGGCCATGGAACTGATTGACAGGTATGAGAACCAGCATCGCGGATACTATGGAGGCGGGATTGGTTACCTGGGATTTGACGGGACCCTGAACCATGCCATCATAATCCGCTCTTTCCTGAGCAAGAACAATTCACTATACTACCAGGCAGGCGCAGGAATTGTAGCTGAATCAGTAGAGGAAACCGAATTACAGGAAGTTAATAATAAACTGATGGCACTTAAAATGGCCATCGATATGGCAAAGGAGATCTAAGACATGGAAAAAGTAGTTGTTATCGATAATTACGATTCTTTTACCTATAACCTGGTTCATGCACTGAACCAGATCACAGGAACAAGGGTTGATGTGTTCAGGAATGATAAACTGGATATAGATGACCTGGCTGTTTACTCACATATCGTTTTGTCACCCGGTCCGGGGATACCTGATGAAGCGGGATTCCTGAAAGATATTATCCGGGCATATGCCCCTGCCAAACGAATGCTGGGAGTGTGCCTGGGGCATCAGGCCATCGCGGAAGTCTTCGGGGGCAGCCTGATCAATATCAGCAAGGTGTTTCACGGGGTGTCAACCCGAATCAGGGTGCTGGACAGGGAAGATTACCTTTACCGGAACATCCCAGTGGAATTTGACGGGGGCCGCTATCACTCCTGGATAGTATCAAAGAAGGATCTCCCTGGTTCATTGAGCATTACAGCTGAGGCCAGGGATGGTGAGATCATGGGCATGAGGCACAATGAATATGATGTTAAGGGTGTGCAGTACCACCCGGAATCTGTACTGACAAAGGAGGGTATGGCCATCCTGACCAACTGGATCGTTTCATGATTTGAAAGAAAAACCCGGAACCATGAAAGAAATACTGAATTATCTGTATGAACACAAAACCCTGGACAGGGACGAAGCAAAAAAGGTCCTGACAAACATTGCCAGCGGGGTATATAATCATTCCCAGATTGCCTCCTTTATCTCGGTATACCTGATGCGAAGCATAACGGTTGATGAGTTAACAGGATTCCGCGATGCATTGCTCGATCTGTGCCAACCCGTGGACCTGGCGGAATTTGATGCCATTGATCTTTGTGGGACAGGCGGTGATGGGAAAGACACCTTCAATATCTCCACCATCTCGACCTTTGTTGTGGCAGGAGCCGGGGTAAAGGTGGCCAAACACGGGAACTATGGGGTATCCTCCCCGGTCGGGTCTTCCAACCTGATGGAATCTGCCGGGTACAGGTTTTCCAATAATGAATCCAAGCTCAGGGCAGAGATTGATAAGGCCGGGATATGTTTCCTTCATGCACCGCTTTTCAATCCGGCCATGAAAAATGTAGCGCCTGTCAGGAAGGAACTGGGCATGAAAACCTTTTTCAATATGCTGGGACCAATGGTCAATCCAAGTTTCCCCTCCCGTCAGCTTGTGGGCGTTTACAGCCTGGAACTTTCCCGTTTATATAACTACCTGTACCAGGCGGGAGACAAAGAATATGTGATCCTGCACAGCCTTGACGGGTATGATGAGATATCCCTCACGGGCCCCTGTAAGGTGATCACAAGGACCATGGACAGGATAATACAGCCGGCAGACCTCCACTTGCCTGCCTATTCGGCCGGACAACTCAGCGGTGGCAGTTCAATAGCCGATGCAATGCAGATCTTTATGGCAGTACTTCAGAATAAATCTACTGATGCCCAGCGGGATGTGGTGATTGCAAATGCGGGATTGGGACTCCAGGCTTGCTTTTCCGGGCGGAGTCTGGAAGATTGCATTGACATGGCCCGGGAGTCAATCGAAAGTGGTTCGGCTTTTAAAGTATTTGATGCACTCATGGAAATGAATAAATAATCATGTTGCCCTGTGGATATCCTGGAAACCATAATCGCTGATAAAAAGCAGGAACTGCTGCTGGAAAAGCAGAAGGTCTCAATAGGCAGGCTTGAGAGAGATCCTATGTTTAACAGGCAAACAATTTCACTGCGTGACCGTTTGGCCGGGAGCAGTGGGGATGGGATCATCGCCGAGTTCAAACGAAAATCTCCATCCCGGGGCATGATCAATGAAAATGCAGATCCGGTAAAAATAAGTGAGGGTTATGTTCAGGCGGGAGCAAGCGGATTATCAGTATTGACGGATACAAAATATTTTGCCGGTAGCCGGGAAGACCTGGTCAGGGTCCGGGAGGCCAACCAATGCCCCATCCTCCGCAAGGATTTTATGATCGATGAATACCAGGTACTGGAAGCCAGGGCCTGGGGGGCGGATGTGATCCTGCTGATCGCCGCCGTCCTGGAGAAAGATGAGGTAAGGGATCTGTCGGCACTGGCCCATTCTTTGGGACTCGAGGTATTGCTGGAGGTTCATGAGGAATCAGAACTGGACCTTATCAATGAAAATATTGATATTGTTGGTGTTAACAACCGTGACCTGAAAAGGATGGTCACTGATGTAAATACTTCACTGGAGCTGTCAGAAAAGATCCCGGCTGATTTTCTTAAAATATCCGAGAGCGGTATCAGTGATCCGGGAACAATACTCAAACTGAAGGAATATGGTTACAGGGGGTTCCTCATAGGAGAATACTTTATGCAACAAAGGGATCCGGCCAATGCATGCCGGGAATTAATTGAGGGCTTATAAAAGATGGATTTGAAAATTAAGGTATGCGGGATGAGGGAACCGGGGAATATCCGGGAAGTGTCAGGCTTAAAGCCCGATTATATGGGGTTTATCTTTTATCCTGGTTCAAAAAGATACTGTGGCAGGCTTTCCCCTTCGGATTTGAAGGATCTTCCTGATGGCATCCAAAAAGTGGCTGTCTTTGTAAATGCCTCCAGGGAAGAGATCCTATCCGCCTGCAAGGCTTATTCAATTCGCATCCTTCAGCTCCATGGAGATGAACCGCCGGCATTTTGCCGCTCATTCAGGGAAGATGGATTCCAGGTCATCAAGGTGTTCCGGGTCGGACAGGGACCGGATATGGAAGAAATGGAACGGTTTGCTGAAGTTTGCGACTTCATATTATTTGATACCTCAGGAGAGGGTTTCGGTGGGACCGGTAAGAAATTTAACTGGGACCAGCTTCAGGATTATACACTTGAATTGCCATTCTTTTTGAGCGGTGGCGTTGCACCCGCAGATGCGGACAGGATCATGGATATGGATATTCCACAACTGTATGCATTGGATCTGAACAGCCGGTTTGAGATCAAACCCGGATTAAAGAACATAGAAGAATTAGAGAACTTTATCAGGAAGATCAGAACCTGATTAACCAAAAAACAAATCTATGCAGTACGATGTAAACCAGGATGGATATTATGGAGATTTCGGCGGGGCCTTCATCCCGGAAATGCTTTATGCCAACGTGGAAGAACTACGGCAGGAATACCTTGGCATCCTGGAGGATGATGAATTCAAAGATGAATTCACACGTTTATTGAGGGATTATGTGGGCCGTCCTACTCCCCTGTTCCATGCCAGCAGACTCTCTGAGAGACATGGAAGGCAGATCTTCCTGAAACGCGAAGACCTGAATCATACCGGAGCGCACAAGATCAATAATACGGTCGGGCAGATCCTGATGGCAAAACGTCTTGGTAAGCAAAGGATCATTGCTGAAACGGGGGCAGGACAGCATGGTGTTGCAACGGCTACCGTATGTGCACTGATGGGTATGGAATGTATTGTTTACATGGGGGAAACAGATGTTCATCGCCAGCAACCCAATGTGCTTAAAATGAAGATGCTGGGGGCTTTGGTCATGCCTGTGCAGAGCGGCAACAAAACCCTTAAGGATGCAACAAATGAAGCCATACGGGACTGGATCAATCACCCTGAGGATACCCATTATATTATCGGCTCGGTGGTGGGCCCCCATCCCTACCCTGACCTTGTAACCAGGCTGCAGGCTGTGATCGGTGAAGAGATTGGCTGGCAGATTAAGGAACAAACAGGCAAGAAAATTCCTGATTGCATCATTGCCTGTGTAGGTGGAGGAAGCAATGCCATGGGGGCCTTCTACCCATTCCTCGAAAACAAATCAGTCAGGATGATTGGGGTGGAAGCAGCCGGAAAAGGAATAGAGACAGATGAAACGGCAGCCACCCTTGCATGTGGAAGACCCGGGATTATTCACGGGAGCAAAACCATGCTGATGCAGGATGATGACGGACAGATCATTGAGCCTTATTCCATTTCAGCGGGACTTGATTACCCGGGGATAGGGCCGATCCATTCATATCTGCATAAAACCGGCAGGGTGGAATACTATTCTGTTACAGATGAGCAGGCCCTTGATGCTGCCCTGGAACTCACCAGGCTGGAAGGCATCATACCGGCCCTGGAAACTGCGCATGCACTTGCCATACTGGGTAAATTTGAAACCGGTAAGGATGATGTACTGGTAGTTAACCTTTCGGGACGCGGCGACAAGGATATGGATACCTATATAAAAGCTTTTGATAATGAACAGGATTGATCGCTTATTCCAAACCAGGAATTCAGGCATTTTATCGGTTTATCTTACCGCAGGATACCCTGAACTTAATGATACCCACAAAGTGATCCGGGAACTGGCGCAAAACGGGGTGGATATGATAGAGATCGGCATGCCTTTTTCAGACCCCCTGGCAGATGGCCCATTGTTGCAGGTCTGCAACCAGCAGGCCCTTGAGAACGGCATGACCCTGAACCGCCTGTTTGAGCAGCTGGGATCCATCAGGGAGAAAGTGGATATCCCCTTGCTTTTGATGGGCTACCTGAATCCGGTACTTAATTATGGTATAGATAAATTCTGCAGGAAAGCCAGGGACATTGGCATGGATGGGGTCATCCTTCCTGATCTTCCTGTCAAGGAGTACACTACGCATTATCAAAAATATTTCAAGGAAAATGGCCTGCATATGATCTTCCTTATCTCCCCCCAGACATCCCAAGAAAGGATCAGAGAGATCTGCACCCTGGGGAGCGGATTCATATATATGGTCTCATCAGCTTCTACAACAGGGGTAAAAAGTGGTTTCCAGCCCGAACAGGCCAAATATTTCGAAAGGATCAAGGCAATGGGCCTGGAACTCCCACAATTGATAGGTTTTGGCATCTCAACCCGGGAGACCTATGAGCAGGCCTGCCAATATGCCTCAGGGGCAATTATCGGGAGTGCTTTTATGAAATCCCTGATGGGGGAAGGAACAATCCCTGATAAAGTCAAGACATTTGTAAATCAAATCAGGCCGTAGCGGCAATTCTTATTAAGGATAATATACCGCATATTAAGCTGAGTATTGAAACTATTCATATTTAATTATTGAAGATATTAATATATACCCTAATATTGCAGTGTAAGTACATAAGTTTTGTAACTCAACCAAATGGAAATCTGGGACACACCTATATATAATCCAGTTTATGTAAGCCAGCTAATAGACCTTAGTACCGGAAGAATTAAACGATGGCTTCAAGGGTATGCATTTACCTATAAATCTGGTAGCTCAGGAGGAAAGGTAATGAGCTATAAAGCACCTGTAATAGGACGTGATGATTCTAATCTTCCAAACTACGCCTCCTTCCTAGATCTAATTGATCTTATATTTGTGAAACAATTTCTTACAAAGGGACTAAGCCTTCAGAAAATTCGGAAGGCATTAATTGAAGCACAATCATTACTTGGAGGATATCATTTTGCACAAAGATTATTTTTCACAGACGGGAAAAATATATATCTGCAGATCAAGAATGATTCAGAATCGCTCATAGAATTATTATCTGGTGGTCATTGGGTAATCTCAAAATTTATAAAGGAGCTGGCTCACCAAATTGAATTTGATGAACCTACAGGATTTGCCACAAAATGGTATCCTCTTGGAAAAAACGGATTAGTAGTCTTAGATCCCAAAATTTCCTTCGGCAGACCTATAATAGTTGGGAAAAATATTTCCACAGATAATATTTTTAACTGCTATCTCGGGGAAAACGAAAATATTTCCAAGGTATGCAATTGGCTTGATCTTAATCAGGAGCAAGTGAATGCTGCTATTAAGTTTGAAACTGGTCTCAAGGCAGCATGAAATTCTTTTTCGATAATAATCTTAGTGAACATCTTGCCAAAGGATTATTGGAATTTGGTGAAGATGTAATGCATCTTCGTGAACATTTTAATGAAGATGAAGCGGATGTGGTCTGGCTAGAATATATTGGGGAAAATGGAATTACACTAATTACAAAAGATGAAAGAATTCGCCGTAATCCTCTGGAACTAAATAGTATAAACAAACACAAAGTCGGAGTGTTTTTTCTTGGAGGTAAGAAACAAGGGCGATGTAAAATAATTCAACAGGTAGTTAGAAATTGGCCAAGAATAAAGGAATTAGCTGTAAAAACCCGGCCACCATTTGCTTACCGAATTCCTCCAACTGGAACCAAGATCGAAAGAATTGGTCTTTAAATTCTATTTCATGAAAAAAGAAAGCCGTTCTAATTTGATTAAGACGGCTTCCCTGATATTATCTTATAGCTGGATTGTCTACCACCTTCTGAGGTTGATGGTCCTTGGATCATTGTCTCCAACGGTTACCGTAGCAAATTGATCACATTCTCCGTCGCCATAATCAAGGATGACATCGGGCCTACCTTCTGCCGAGATCAGTACGGTACCTCTGGTGAAGAAACGGCATCCGATCTCTTTCCAGAGTGAATTAGTGATTTCCCTGCTGAAAGGAATTCCCTTCCTGTTAATACCGGTGGCTAAGCCATCGATATACCAGATATCATCTCTTCTGTCCCACCTGGTATCTTCTCCTTCTACGAAGGTCCGGGTACGGTTAACCTCTTTGGAGATAACGATGTCAGAATCGGGTACATATACCTTTCCCCCAGTCATGATCACAGAAAAGTATCGCTTTCCTTCATATTCGTCTTTCATCCAACGGCCTTCGTTGGTAACTACCCTGGTTCCTTCTACCTTGTGGTCATTAACGTAAAAGTCGTCAAGTTCAACGGTCCTGGAGGATCCTTCTTCCCACATGGGACCGGAAACTGTGATGATGATCTTTCCTTTCCGTGTCCGCAGACTATGTGAACATCCATCACCATAGTCAACGATAACTTTCCTCGGCCAGAATGCATCAGTTGGCGATATCACACTGATGACCGGGCATGTATCCAATTCAGATTTGGTTGCTGGTAAATCATAACCAAAAGCATCCAGGTAACTCATTACCATGTCCACCTCGGTAAATACATCATCGTATGCCATGTCTGCAATAGCATCATCCTCTGCGGTCATCAGATCAATGTCTTCAACACTTTTATTCTTCTCACATGCGATCATAGTGACGGCTGCGAAAAGGACAATGGATATAATTGATATAAAACTTCTCTTTTTCATGATCTTACTTTTTAATTAATAATTAATAACGTTTTTTTGTTTATTTAGTTTCATATTATTTGCATTTTTGCGCTCTCACAGTATTACACACGCCACTTTTGAATTACCCTTACCTGTTTTTAAAAATTTTCCGGATTTTTCCCATCTTTGCCAGCCACAGGGGAAGGATATGGTAAAAAACAAAACAGGTGTATATATCAGTGTGGTGGCCGCCATGATCATGTGGAGCCTGACCTTTGTCTGGTTCAAGATCGTAAATGAGTACTATGGGCCATTCACGATTGTTTTCCTGAGATTATTCCTTTCCACAGTCATTTTACTTGGCGTATCATGGTTCTCATCTGTGCTTCAAAAGATCCGGCGGGTTGACAAGTTGAGATTCCTGGTCCTTGCATTCATCTATCCGTTTATATATTTAATTGCTGAAAGCCTTGGCCTGACGATGATCTCTGCATCTCAGGGGGCGGTTATTATCTCCACCATACCCCTGATTGTTCCGGTAGGGGCTTATCTTTTGCTGAATGAACGGGTAACCATACTGAACATCGTCGGGATCCTGATATCCTTTTCCGGGGTGATCATTGTGGTGATGAAAAAGGATTTTTCTTTTAATGCTGCACCAGCTGGCATTTTGCTAATGCTTATAGCTGTTTTTTCAGCGGTGGGATATACCATGATGGTCAAAAAACTGACTGAGAAATATAACGTATTCACCATTACCACCTATCAAAACATTATTGGAAGCATATTGTTTCTTCCCCTGTTCCTCATTTTTGAATACAGGGAGTTCCTCTCTTCCCAGCACTCGGTCAAGGCCATAGTTAACCTTGGATATCTGGCTGTTTTTGGTTCGTCCCTGGCCTTTATCCTTTTTAATTATGGGGTAAAGATCCTGGGAGCCATGAAGGCCGAAATATTTACCAATATCATTCCCGTACTAACAGCTGTATTCGCATATTTTATGCTTGGCGAGGATCTTGGATTTCAGAAGATGTTTGGCATAGCTGTGGTGCTTTCAGGTCTCTTCCTTGCCCAGATAAAGACAAGGAAAAGACCATACGATCATTTAGTTACTCCCTGATCCTCCAGCAGAGAAATATTTTGGTATATTTCACGTTTGTAAAGCTGACACATATCACATGTTCAGGTTAAAAACAGCCTTTGGTATTTTCGGTTTAATAATCTTTACCTCAGCTTTGTCAGCACAGCTTGGGGGAAATGCTACCTATGCCTTTTTGAATCTGACCAATTCTGCCCGTGTAGCTTCGCTTGGAGGCAAGGTCGTGAGCCTGTGGGATGATGACCTGAACCTGCCTTTCCACAACCCCTCCCTGCTGCATGAAGGCATGTCCAATAACCTGGTAATGAATTATGTGAATTATTTCTCCGATATTAATTTCGGATATGTATCCTATGCCAGGACTTATGATAAGGTGGGAAATTTTGCAGTTGGACTCCATTACATCAACTATGGCAAATTCACTGCTGCAGATAATGTCGGTAATATTACAGGAGAATTCCGGGCGGCTGAATATGCTTTTAATATGTTTTATTCCAGGGCGCTGGACAGTAGTTTCAGTATAGGGGTCAACCTGAAACCAGTCTATTCTGTGCTTGAGACATACCGTTCCTTCGGGATGGTCGCCGATATTGGCGTGAACTATACCAGCAGGGATAAATTGTTCAGCGCGGGACTGGTATTCCGGAATGTGGGTGTACAGATCAAACCTTACCATGAGGGGCACAGGGAACCTGTCCCTTTCGAGATCCTGATCGGGCTGTCACAAAAGCTCAAACATGCACCATTCCGCTTTTCCCTGGTCGGGCATAACCTGCAAAAACCTGACCTGACCTATGAGGATCCGGCAAAAAAGAACGAAGAATATGACCCCATTACCGGGGATCCCCTACCTGAAAATAAATTTGCCAAATTTGGTGATAACCTGATGAGGCACCTGATCTTTGGAGTGGAATTTATTCCGTTCGAAAATTTTTATCTCAGGGCGGGATATAATTACCAGCGCAGGCAGGAACTGAAGATAAGCAGCCGGATAGCAATGGTTGGGTTTTCCTATGGGTTTGGGATCAAAATATCCAAGTTCCATTTAAGTTACGGCAGGGCAACCTACCACCTCGCCGGTGCCTCCAACCATTTTTCTGTATCCACTGATTTTTCATCTTTTTACAGGAAACGGAGTTTATATTAGTAAACAGCCTCTTGAATTTCGTTTTTTTCAAATCTAAAGGTAATTTAGCATCCTTGACTTACAGATGTTAGCATGAAGAAATCCAAACAGGACCTGGTCATTGCGATTGATGGCCATTCCTCCGGAGGTAAGAGCACCTATGCCAAAACGATCGCAAAAGAGCTGGGAATTACCTATGTTGACAGTGGAGCCATGTACAGGGCTGTGACCCTGTTTGCCATGGAAAACAACCTGATCAGGGAAAGTATTATAGACGAGAAGGAACTGGTCAGTCAGCTTGACAGGATCAGTATCAAGATTAGTTTCAATCCGGAAGGGGCCCGGTATGAAACCTGGATGAACGGCAAAAATATTGAAGATGATATTCGTACTGTTGCTGTTTCAAGCCATGTGAGCCCTGTAAGTAAGATCCGTGAAGTCAGGGAGACGCTGGTTGATCTGCAACGTGAGATGGCGCGGGACAAAGGGGTGGTGATGGATGGAAGGGATATAGGCACGGTTGTCTTTCCCGATGCCGACATAAAAATCTACTTAACTGCAAAACCTGAGATCAGGGCACAGAGGAGATACGATGAGTTAAAGGAGAAGGGAATGGAGGCGAGTTATGATGAAATCCATGAAAACATCATGGACAGGGATCACCAGGATTCAACCCGGGATATCAGTCCCCTGAAAAAAGCAGAAGATGCTGTTGAACTGGACAATTCTTCGATGACCCCTGAAGAACAGATGGTTTGGTTTAAGGATTTATTGGAGAAGAAATTTGGGGAACTCAAATGATCAGGATTGAAATAGATGAACAATCAGGATTTTGCACTGGTGTAGTAAAGGCGGTTAAGGTAGCAGAGGAAAACCTGGACAGGGAAGACACCCTCCATTCCCTGGGAGAGATTGTACATAATGCCGAAGAGGTTGGGAGACTTCGGGAAAAGGGATTGAAACCAATAGATTATGAGGAGTTCTATAAGCTTCATGATGTCATTGTACTGATCAGGGCTCATGGGGAGCCGCCCGAAACCTTCAGGCATGCTGAAGAGAACAATATCCGGCTGATTGATGCCACCTGTCCGATCGTGCTGAAACTTCAGAAACAGATCAGGGAGCAGGTTGAGGAATTTGGTGAAAACAATGGAAGCATATTGATTTTCGGTAAATCTGACCACCCGGAGGTACGTGCCCTGGTGGGACAAACAAACGGGAAGGCCAGGGTAGTCAGGGGACCGGAAGACCTGGGTAATATCGATATCCATCCTCCCCTGGCATTATTTTCCCAGACCACGATGAACACCCTTGAATATACCAGGTTCCAGCAAGCCATAAAGGAATATATGCGTGAACATGGGTGGGATCCTGAAAGGGAACTTATCATCTATCACAGTATTTGCGGACAGGTTTCATCGAGGGATAGCCTGATACGGGAATTTGCGGCAAGATTTGACCTGGTTTTCTTTGTGAGCGGGAAGAACAGTTCCAACGGGAAGGCATTATTTGAAACCTGCAAGGAGATAAATAAACATGCCTTTTTCATCTCTGCTCCGGAGGAATCTGATAAAATATCACTGAAGAATGCTGCATCCATTGGAATCTGTGGCGCCACTTCAAGTCCCATGTGGTTATTATCAGCCGTTAAGGATAGACTTTCTGCAAGGTTAAATATTACTGAATCATAATATAAAACGTATGATTTTTTATCCGAAATTTTTATAATTTTGGATGCTTTAAAAGGCCAGAATATATGACAAAAATTAAAAAAATAGGGGTGCTGACCTCTGGAGGGGATTCTCCAGGAATGAATGCAGCAATCAGGGGAGTGACCCGTACAGCTATTTATAACCGGTTGAGGGTCATTGGGATCAAGCATGGATACGAAGGAATGATCAATGGTCATTTCAAGGAGTTGAGATCGCATAGTGTCAGTGATATCATCCAAAAAGGTGGCACCATTTTAAAAACTGCCCGGAGCAAAGCTTTCAGAACAGTCGAGGGAAGAAAACAGGCATATGAAAACCTGAAAAAGGAAGGCATCGATGCCGTAGTGGTAATCGGGGGAGATGGAACCATTACCGGGGCGAGGAAGTTCTCAGAAGAATTTGATATACCCTTTGTAGGTATACCCGGGACCATTGATAATGATATATTTGGGACCGATTATACCATTGGCTATGACACGGCCCTGAATACGGTTGTCGAAGCCATAGATAAGATCAGGGATACGGCAAGTTCACATAACCGGCTGTTCTTCATTGAAGTAATGGGTGCAGACGCAGGATTCATCGCATACCGGAGCGGGATTGCTACGGGTGCTGAAGCGATACTGGTGCCTGAGATGAAAGGACAGGTAGAAGGGCTGAAAGATTATCTCGAAAAAGGGTTCAAGAGGAAAAAGGCCGCAAATATCATCATAGTTGCCGAGGGTGATGAATCCGGAGGCGCATTTGCCATTGCCAAGAAAGTAAAAAATGATTTCAAGGATTATGACGTACGCGTATCTGTCCTGGGACATATGCAGCGTGGGGGAACACCTTCCGCCTACGACAGGGTATCGGCGAGTTTGTTCGGACATGCAGCGGTAGAAGCATTGCTTGATGACCAGAAAAGCGTCTTAATAGGCTATACCGATGGAGAGATCAGTCATTGTACCTTTAACAAAGCCATCAAACTGAAAAAGCACGTGGACCTGGAAAAACTGGAGATCGCGGAGATCCTTTCGATTTAGTGTTGTCAATATATAAGCGGGGGACTGTCATGAAGTACTTTCTATGGCTGCTGAAAACAAATATGCTGAAGTAATCCTGCCGGTCCCCATTCCGACACTGTTCTCCTACCGTATTCCGGCAGCACTGACCGCTAAGGTAAGAGTAGGGGTAAGGGTGCTGGTTCCACTGGGGACCCAGAGCCTTTATAAGGGAATCGTACGCAGATGCAGCAAGGAAGATCCGGAAGTTGGCAAAGTGAAGGATGTCCTGGAGGTACTCGATGAGAATCCTGTGGCAGGTGAGGTTCAATTTCGTTTCTGGGATTGGATGGCTGAGTATTACATGTGTACCCTGGGGGAGGTTTACCGCGCTGCACTGCCCTCAGGACTTCAAAAAGAATATGCTCCCAGGTTTGAAACCTTTGCTATGATTGCAGAAGCTTACCAGGATGAAGAGAAACTGAATGAGGCCATGGATGCGATGTGTCGGGCACCGAAACAACTGGAGATACTGCAGCATATGGTAGCAAGGGCAATGGATAAAGGATCCCTGGCCATGGGACTGACAAAATCTGAATTGTCAGCAGGATACGAATTCAGCCAGAGTGCCTGCCAGGCGCTGTTGAAGAAGAACATCCTGGTTGAGTACAGGGAAGAGACGAGCCGCCTGGAAGATTCCGGGAGGACCCCTGGGGCATTTAAACAACTGAGCGATCTGCAGCAAACTGCTTTAGACCAGACCAGAAAGCTGTTACGCAAGCAACAGGTAGTCCTTTTAAAAGGAGTAACCTCAAGTGGGAAAACCGAGATTTATATCCAGCTGATAAGAGAGCAGATAAAATTAAACCGGCAGGTACTTTACCTGCTGCCGGAAATCGCCCTCACGGCCCAGATCGTTGAGCGCCTGAGAGAAGTATTCGGGAACCAGGTAGGGATATATCATTCGCGCTATTCGGATGCAGAAAGGGTGGAAACTTTCCTGAGGGTAAGGGAAAATAAAGCCGGGAAGGAGTTTAAGGTAATCCTGGGAGCACGATCTGCCTTGTTCCTGCCTTTTCGGGACCTGGGACTGATCATCATTGATGAAGAATACGAACAGAGCTATAAACAGGCAGATCCTGCCCCCCGCTACCATGCCAGGGATGCAGCCATCATCCTGGCGGAAATGTACAAGGCAAAGGTAATTCTGGGATCAGCGACACCATCGTTTGAGAGTTACCATAATGCACGCAGTGAAAAATACGGTATGGTAGAATTGAACGAACGGTTTAACCGGGTAACCCAACCCGAGATCATCATTGCTGATATCCGGGAAGCCTACCGGAAAAAACAAATGCGGTCATACTTTACGCCTGTTTTGTTCAACCTGATCGAGGAAACATTGGCAGAGGACCGGCAGTTGATATTATTTCAGAACCGGCGTGGATTTTCTCCTTATATAGAATGTTTTGCCTGTGGCTTGATCCCCTCATGCATACATTGTGATGTTAGCCTGACCTACCATAAACATCAGCATAAGCTGGTCTGTCATTACTGTGGCCATGCCATAGGCGTACCGCATAAATGCCCGGAATGCAGTGATCCCCAACTGGTCACACGCGGTTTCGGTACTGAAAAGCTGGAAGAGGAGGTATCTATTTTATTCCCCGGATACAGGACAGGACGAATGGATTTCGATACCACCCGTACAAGGAGGAGATATGAACGGATTATCAGGGATTTCGAGGGAGGGCAGACACGAATACTCATTGGCACCCAGATTGTTACAAAAGGGCTTGATTTTGATAATGTTGGACTGGTAGGTGTCCTGCATGCCGACAACCTTTTAAATTTCCCGGATTTTCGCTCATTCGAACGGAGCTACCAGCTGATAGCCCAGGTGGCCGGAAGGGCTGGCAGAAAAGACGGCCACGGAAAAGTTGTCATTCAAACCACCAATCCTATGCATCCGGTCATCCAGCAAGTCCATAGTGGTGATTACCATTCCATGTATATGAGCCAGATGGAGGACCGCCAGGCATTTCATTATCCGCCATATGCCCGGTTGCTCCGAATCACCCTTCGCCATGAGAGCCGGGAAGTTGTTGACAGGGCGTCAAATGAGCTTGCAGGTAACCTGCGCAAGGTCATAAATGTCCCTGTCATGGGTCCGCAGTCCCCCCTCGTCGGTAAGATCCAGCGTATGCAGCTGATGAATATCCTTATCAAGCTTCCCAGGACAGCCCGGATGGGTGATCATAAGAAGCTTATTAAAAGAGAAATAGATATCATGAGGTCACGCCGGGAATACCGTAAATTGTTCATCGTTCCTGACGTCGATCCGGTTTAATTTATTATTTTTGCCCCGCAATTGTGTGACACACCCACACGTTTGCCTTTTTCGGGATGTAGCGCAGCCAGGTAGCGCGCGTCGTTTGGGACGACGAGGTCGAGAGTTCGAATCTCTCCATCCCGACATTACAGGACTTCTTTCAACTTTCGAAGGGAGTCCTTTCTTTTTAACTTCAACCTCCTTGATGACATCAGTGGAGGTGATGAAGGAATTTATTCTCCCATGCAACGTTCTACCGATTATTCTTGATTCTCAGATTGTATTTGGCATGTAATAAACAAAATCCAGGTGGTTTGATTTTGCATGAAGTGTTTTCAGAAAGTCATTAAGCGGTTCTTTATATTCAATCAAATAATCTTCATGTAATTTCTTAGTTACAAGATTATAAAAGCGATTGGTAGTAGCAGCCAGTTTAGAATCATAAACTGTCCAGCACGTCCCGAGTTCATTTGAGTAATTCTCAAATATTTCATCCAGCAGGCTAAGCAACAGCTCTGCTTCTCTAACTTTATTCTTCGTGACCTTTACATAATGATTGATATGTTTGATAGCTTTAGTTATTGCCTTAGCAAGATTTTTTTGAAGAATCCCTCTGTCATCTACAAAGTATAGCTCACCCAGGACTCCTAACATTATTAGTTCTGTTTATTGCTATTTTGTTATAGTTATCTTATTCTTTGATTAATAGCTATTTATATAAATAACGCAAAGTTGCAACAAATGATGATAAAGACGAAACTGTATCCATTTTTGTATCCAATCTATTTTGTATATTTGATAAAAACTTCGAGATGGCTACGGTTAATTATTACCTGAAAGGATCTATCAGTTATAAAAATCTAAAGATCCTGGAAAAAACTGCCGAAGGCAAAGCAGATATTAAAACATATTATAATACTCACCTACAGCTTGTACTAAAAGTATCCTCCAGAGGTAAAAGACTCCAGGTGTATACAAAGAGACGTATTGCGCCCATCTATTGGGATAAAGAAAAACAAGAATACAATCCGAGAAAATTCCGCAATAAATGCGTTGAAAATAATACATGGCTGCATGACCTTAAAGATGAAGTATCAAGTCTTGCCGATGAGAAAGAAAGAAATGGAAGCAGGATTACACAAGATGAGCTTAGGGATATTGTAAATCATAGAATACTAAATAAACCCTCAAAGAAGTCCTTAGCCGTTGTTTTTGACATATTCCTTGATAAACATACAACACAACAGGGAAATTCTTTAAAACCGCTAACGGTAAAAAAATATAAAGGATTCTTTAACCATTTAAAAAAGTATGCAAAAGCGAAAAATCTTCAATTAAATTTTGACATATTTAATCAGAGTTTTTTCATTTCTTTTAAAAATTATCTTTATAGTGAACAAGGACTTTCTGACGCTACTGTTTTAAAAAACGTTAAAGCATCTAAAGTATTTATCAGGCATTTAGTTAGCCTGAAATTTATTAAAGATCTGAATCTCTCAGAAGTTAAAACCACTGCCAAACCAGGAGAAATTTATGTGATCCCCATTGACAGAATTATTGAAATGCAAAAAAAACAAATTGAAAACCCTAGATTGGCCCAGGTGAGAGATGTATTTTGTTTTATGTGCTGGACAGGTCAGCGATATTCTGACATTGAAAGATTGACATGGAAGGATATTAATAAAAATGAAAATGACGAATTATTATGGGATCTTACTACTGTTAAAACCCAAACCAGGATCCAGGTACCGATAATTGATTTTGCTTATGAAATTATCCAGAAATACAAAGAATCCGAAAATCCCTTGCCTCACTATTCAAATCAAAAAATCAATGAATATCTAAAAGAATTGGGGCAATTAATGAAATGGGGTTGGATGGTAAAGAAAGTGAATTATTTCAATGGACAAGCAAAAGAAAAGTCTGTTCCATTTCACGATGTACTAACTACACATGTCGGAAGAAAATCATTTATCACAAATAGTCTTATACTAGGTATCCCTGAAAGGATTGTTAAAGAAGTATCCGGGCACAAAGATGATAAAAGTTTTAGTCGCTATGTTAAGCTTGCAGAAAATTATAAATCTCGTATAATTAGAGAAAAGTTTTCCAAAAGTAATATAGATAAAGTAGTTCAAAATTTATCCTAATTTTTTTTACCAAGAAACCAGAAAATCGATATTCAATATATGAAGAATAAAAAACCGGACAGTTCTAAAATAGAAAAATCGAGTAATGTTCTTAA
>JAZGGT010000261.1:0-3635 GCA_036480555.1 Bacteroidales bacterium
ATGCAGTTCACAGATCAAGAGCTCAGCTGATTGTGATATCTGTAAATCAGACATGATCTCCCTGGATCTGGAACTTGGAGGCTCGGTCAGCATTTGTTCTCGCATTGGCTGTGAGAACCATTTTGTAAAATTCGTAGATTTCTCATTCGCCTTAAAGCAATTTTATATTGATGAGGGTCATCAGGGAAGGCCTTTTGTGAAAGATATGAATACAGCCCTGGCAGAAAAGAAGCCGCTAAATGAGGAGGAGGAAGATGTAGAAATCATGAAAACCGGTACTTTCCTGCAGACCTACTGCCCACATTGTAAAAAATCCCTGATTGAAAAGGGATCAATTAAGCTGCATATACACCGTGGGGAGGAGCGTGGTCACCTCCTGCTTAGTCCCTACCTGAATATTTTTACCTCCAAAACGACGATCCGTATCCCCGAGGATGAATTCATTGGCGACTTGTATTGCTGGCATTGCCATAAGCCCTTGCTGGTAGAGGATGGGAAATGTGAGGAATGTGGCAGTGAAATTGCAAAACTCGTTGTATCTGCGAGCAAGCGCCTGGTCGATTTCCATATTTGTGCCAAGAAGGGATGCAGGTGGCATGGACTCAGCAAGGAAGACCTCAATGATATACGCTTGCAGGATAGCCTGGAATGGTGAATGCTACGGCAATATCAAATTTGTAACTGAATTTTGCGCCAGTAAACACAAAATATAGGTTCCAAATTTGATATTGCCTTCGCTATCTTTGGAAAGAGGAAGAAAAGTCGACTTGTTCAACCATACATATGAAAATCAATTATTGCCGATTACTGATATCTGTATGTCCGGGATTGCTGCTGCTGTCCTGTTCGAGTAATAATGAGCCAGCTTTCACTGTCAGTGTGGAGGCTGAAGAGCTTGTTTACAAATATGAACCGCCGGACAATGGATCAGGACCCATGTGGTGCCATGGCAACACCTGTATTGTGAGGTTTGGCGACAAATTGGTAGCATCCGGGATGGAGACGCTTGAAAATGAACTGCCATTGAACAATACCCGCTGGTTGTTGTTTGAACGGACGGATAAGGGCTGGGAATTGCTGATGAGGGATGAGAAAGACCGTACGAGGGAACCCTCACCTCTTGGTTTATTCGATGATGCAGGTAAAGTAATACTATCCGTTAACCCGACATTAACCGAGCCTGGTATCAGGAACGGACCGGCTGAGCCACGGATCCTGCAATTTGATACAGAGAATTTACACTCCGGCTATGAGACCCTTGTTCCCTCCTGGAAAGGGAAGCCTGACTTTACTGAGCATTCGTACAGGACTTTTGTTGTGGACGGCAGGGCAAATGAGTTCATCCTGCTACAGAATACGGGTTATTCCCTGGCAGAGTGGGTATTTTTTGATCGAAAAGGGGACCTGAACAGCCAGGGCCAACTAGTCTGGCCATGGGGAGCTGATTATGAAGAACCCCAGCCGGTGCGTATTTGTTACCCGGCCGTTCAACTTGTTGACAGGGAGGTCCATTTCCTGGGTGTTAGCGATATTGTTGAGCCTAAAAAGGCATGGAAGGATTATAAATTCAAACTGACCGGCAGGGAATGGGATTATGATTTCAGGCGCTTGTTTTATACCTGGTCCAGAGATATTTCTTCAGGGCAATTTGAAGAATGGGTGGAAGTTGCCAGCCGGGAGAATACCGGGGGACATATATTTCCCTGTGATCTATGGAAGGCACCGGACGGGTCAGTACACATTCTGTGGACAGAAAGAGCCCTGGATGAAAGATTGCATGAAGATTTCTTCCCGGAGGAGATGCAAAGCCATGCCTTGAACCATGCCATTCTGAAGGAAGGAAAGATCATTTACCGCCAGTCCATTATGCTGAGTGAAGAATCGGATGAATTGCTCCCCGGCCGGGGACGTTTCCAGATCACTCCTGAGAACAGGTTATTTGTTTTTTATCATGTCTTTAGCAGGGACAGTGAATTCACCGAGAACAGAGTGGTTGAGATATTGAAGGATTATCGTCTCAGTGCACCGGTTAAAGTAGCCTTGAAAAGGCCTTTCAGCAGTTTCTTTACAGCTACGGTACGCGGTGGTTCGGAACCCTCAAACATCATTGATGTTCTCGGTGTGGATGGACAGCATGAGATGCGTTATGCCCATATCAGGATCATCCCCGATTAATCCTTCTCCATTACATATTCATGGATGTTTCGTGCAGCTACCTTGCCTGCCCCCATGGCCAGGATGACGGTGGCCGCGCCTGTGGCGACATCGCCCCCCGCAAAAACACCCGGCATTGAAGTTTTGCCGGTTTCAGGATCGGTAACAATATTTCCCCATTTGCCTGTTTCGAGATCGGGTGTGGTGTTGGGGATGAGGGGATTGGGACTGTTACCTATGGCGATTATGGCAACATCTATGGGCATTATATAATTGGCATCAGGGATAGGCACGGGCCTCCTGCGGCCCGAGTCATCGGGTTCACCCAGTTCCATGCGAATGCATTCCACCTCTCTGAGCCAGTTCCTTTCATCTCCCAGAAATGCTGCCGGCGTGGAAAGTAACCTGAAATTCACCCCTTCTTCTTCAGCATGATGGATCTCTTCATCCCTGGCAGGCATTTCCAGACGGGACCGGCGGTACAGGATGATTGATTGTTCAGCCCCCAGCCTCAATGCCGTCCTTGCACAGTCCATGGCCACATTGCCACCCCCTACAGTGACCACCACTTTCCCTTTGATAATGGGCGTTTTATATTTGGGGAAGAGATAAGCTTTCATCAGGTTGGCCCGGGTCAGGTACTCATTGGCAGAGTAAATTCCATTCAGGTTCTCACCGGGTACGTTAAGAAACCATGGCAATCCGGCTCCTGTACCCAGGAATACTGCATCATATTCCCCGAGCAGCTCATCAATGCTTTTGATCATGCCTATGACATGATCCATAAAGATCCGTACACCTAATCTTTCGAGGTAATTTATCTCCCTGAAAACTATGGCCTTGGGGAGCCTGAATTCAGGTATTCCATAAACCAGTACACCCCCTGGTTCATGCAGGGCCTCAAACATATCCACTTTATGGCCCAGGCGGATAAGGTCGGCTGCGGCGGTGATTCCTGCCGGACCAGCCCCAACGATTACGATCTTCTTCCCGGTTGATTTGGGTTTCGGGGGCAGTTCTGCCTCTCCCTGCTCTGCTTCCCAGTCCGCTATGAACCTTTCCAGTCTTCCAATGGCTACGGGCTCATTCTTCACCCCCACGATACATACCTTTTCACATTGTTCTTCCTGGGGACAAACACGTCCGCATATGGCCGGCAGTATATTCTTTTCCTTTAAAAGGGTTATTCCGCCTTTAAAGTCATGATCGGCGATAAACTGTATAAATCCCGGGATGTCTATCTCAACCGGGCAGCCCGCAATGCATTTTGGTTTCTTGCACATCAGGCAGCGCTCTGCCTCCAGGATGGCTTCCCGGGGAGAGTATCCAAAAGGAACCTCATCATAGTTCCTTACTCGCTCGGCTGCAGGTTGTTCCCGCATGGGTGTTTTAATGGGATTTACCTTCGCCATAGTTTTGTCGTTCCTGGGAAACTATTTCTTCTTCGAGATACGCTTTCCTACGGGCCAGGATCAGGTCCC
>JAZGGT010000262.1:0-6570 GCA_036480555.1 Bacteroidales bacterium
AGAGGGAGGAATGGTGACCACGGATAATGAAGAAATGGCATGGATCGCCAGGAGCTTCAGAGACCATGGCTATGATGTAAAGCAGCGATTGAGTCTTTTGGATCTGGAGCAGAAACTCCCCTATATACACAATATGGTTGGATGGAACTACAGGATGACCGAGATGCAATCTGCCATAGGGCTTGCAGAGCTGGAGAGAATGGACAATTGGAATATGCCATCGAGACACCGGAATGCACATATTATCATAGATCGCATAAAGGATCTCCCCCAGGTTTTGCATGTCCCCGTTGACACCGAGGAACGCCGTAACGGATGGTTTGTTCTGGCTTTTTCCCTTGACATTGATAATATGAAATGTGATATTAAAGAATTAGTTGATACTGTCGTTGCTGAAGGAGCCCCTGTATGGAAGGTATTCTGGCCTCAATGCCATACGGAACAGGCATTTCAAGAGCATCGTGCATTCGGACAAAGCGGATTCCCTTTTACATCGGGGGAATTTTCAAATGAAAAAAGCGTGGATTACAGCAATGTAGAAGTTCCTAATGCGGTATGGCATGAATCACATACATTTACATGCTTTGCATTTCCCACCTTTACTCCTGAAGATTGCGAGCAAATTGGTGACGCTCTCAGAAAAGTAATTCTGGCTTACTCTTAAAATCAATATAAAAACAATGAATGACAAGCAGATTAAGTGGGGTGTCATCGGATCAGGTGGCATTGCCAGGAGAAGGACCATTCCCGAAGGAATTATTCCAGCGGAGAATGCAGTCCTGCTTGCTGTTTTTGACATTGACCAGGAGTCCAACAATGAAGTCGCTCAAGAATTTGGAGCGAAAGCTGCGGGCTCTATCAAGGAATTACTTGAGTACGGGATTGATGCTGTCTATGTCGCTTCACCAGCTAATTTACATCTTGAACATGTGATTGCATGTGCCGATGCCGGGAAACATGTGCTTTGTGAGAAACCCCTGGGCATGAGCGTGGAGGAAGCCAGGAAAATGATATCAGCCTGCAGCAATGCAGGGGTTGTTCTGGGTACAGCCCTGATGATGAGATTTCATGCCCAGCATCAGGCAGCCCTTAAAATGGTCCGTGATGGCAAAATTGGTAAACCGGTATTTGGCAGGGCACAGTTATCCTGCTGGTATCCTCCAATTGATGGAGCCTGGAGACAGGATCCGCTTACCGGAGGAGGGGGATCATTGATGGATATGGGAAGCCATTGCATAGATCTCCTGGAGATGTTCTTTGGTGAAATTGACACGGTAAGCTGCTTTATCAGCAACAATGTACACAGTTACAAATCAGAAGATTCAGCCATTGTTTCCATGAAATTCGTCAGCGGAGCCCTCGCTACAGTCGATACATTCTTCTGCATCCCTGATAACAGCAGTAAAAATGTACTGGAATTATACGGTTCCAAAGGGAGCATCCTGGCAAAAGGCACAGTCGGCCAGGGAGATTCCGGGGAAATGGTGGCATACCTCGAAGATGATACCGCAGGGTACGATGCACAACAGAGCAGGGAGGAAACGGATGCAATAAGTATCAATCCGATGCCAATAAATACCTATCTTTCTGAAATCATTGAATTTTCAAATGCTTTGCTTGAAAACCGTTTACCCGGTAACGATGCTGCCATTGGCCTGCAGAGTCAGAAAGTCCTGGCCGCCTGTTACAGATCAGCGGCAACGGGCCTGGCCGAAAAGGTTAACTAATATAAAATATGAATAGATCAGTTTTAGCATTTTTCGCCCATCCCGATGATGCTGAAATCCTTTGTGCGGGAACCCTCTCCCTGTTGAAAAAAGCGGGTTATAACATACATATTGCAACGATTGCATTAGGTGATAAGGGCACTGCCACACACAGCAAGGAGGAAATCATCAGCCTAAGAAGGACTGAGGCCATCAAAGCGGCAGGCATAATCGGAGGTAGTTATCACTGCCTGGATTTTGAGGATATATATATTTTTTATCACCGTGATTCAATCGATAAAGCCTCAGCCCTGGTCCGGAAACTCCAGCCGGCCATTGTCTTTACCCACAGTCCGGACGATTATATGCTTGATCATGAACTGACCAGCAAAATTGTTCAGACTGCCTGCTTTACTACAGGGATGAAAAACCTGGCAATCCCTGAGAAACCATTTGGACCGGTTCCTTACCTCTATTACACAGATGCCGTAGAATCGAAGGATAAATTCGGGAAGCGGATTAAGTCAACCAGCTTTGTGGATATCACAACAGAAGTTTACGTTAAAGAGGAAATGCTGGCCAGCCATGCAAGCCAGAGAGATTGGCTGATGGCTCATCATAAAGTAGATGAATATCTGCTGGCCATGAAGAGTGTTGCCAGATCCAGGGGCGAGGAATCCGGCTTCGAATATGCTGAAGGCTTCCGCCAGCACCTCGGACATGGATTCCCACAGGATAATATACTGATGGAGATCCTGGGCAAGGAAAAGTTAAAACTAATAAACCATATAAAATAAAATCAATATGTCTAGAAAAACCAGTATGCTGGCACCGGGTTGGTGGGATTATACCACACTTGACAATGCCCTGCTTGATGATGTGGCAAAACTTAACGCCAATGATCTGTTAGCACTTTCCAGGGAAGGATTCAAGGTGGTATTTTATGATACGATAGAAGATTTCTATCTTGCAGAAGCCCTGGAATATATTGCTGCATGGAGGCAGGCAACGCCTGATGAACCTATTGGGATTTGCGGTCCCATCGGTCCGACTGAACAACTTCCCCTGGTAGCCCGCCTGGTAAATGAATTTAATCTTGAACTTTCAAATGCCCATTTCTGGGGGATGGATGAATGGTACCAGGATGGTAAAGAACTTGATCCCTCCCATCCCTTATCTTTCGAAAAGGCAGACCGCGACCTATGTTTCAACAGGATACGGCCGGAATTGCAGATGCCGGAGCAGAACCTGCATTTTCCTAAAGCCAATGTCACAGAATATATTGAAAGCTGGGAAAGTGGTGTCCGCTGTGCGGTCATGCAGGGTGGACAGGGCGATATTAAACACTGGGCTTTCAATGATCCCCTGAAAAGGGAAGGAAAATACACAGATGCTCCTCCAAGTCCTGAGGAATACAGAAAACTGACTACCCGGATCGTTGACCTTCACCCGGTTACATGCATGCAGAATGCCAGGACAAGCGCCGGTGGGGTGGTGACTAATATACCCTTACAGGCCATAACCGTTGGACCGGTGCAAACCTGGATGACAGAAAAAATTTCCATCTGGCAGGCCGGAACGCATGATAATCCATTCGGACAGCGACTGACCGCGTTTATGATCGGAAAAAAGATAATCGACAGTGCAGTCCCAATGTCACTCCTGGCAGATCACCCAAACGTGCAGTTTAATTATTACCACGGGGGACTGGGAGAATGTGGAACGGAAATGCATTAATTTGCAATTTTAGATAACAATTAGTATCTTTGTGAACTGTACATACGAAATATTAGGATGTATAGTTCACGGAAAGTTAATCAGGATATTGTATTTACCGTTTACAAGGATATACGAACAGTTTTTCGCTTGAACGACATAGCCCTCTTGGTAGGAGAAACAAGCTTTCAGTCACTCAACAAAAAACTAAACTACTACGTACGTACAGGAAAACTAATGAATCCACGAAAAGGAATATATACCAAATCAGATTATAATCCTGAAGAGCTGGCATGCACTGTTTACACTCCCGCATATATCTCGCTTGAATATGTATTACAAAAATCCGGTATCATATTTCAATATGATTCAGGCATCACAGCAGTGAGCTATCTGAGCAGGAGCATTGAGGTATCGGGAAAGACTTTCGTATTTCGCAAAATCAAGGGTGAGATTCTTGTTAATACCACAGGAATCAAAAGGCAGGTAAATCATGTAAATATTGCATCTCCCGAAAGGGCGTTTCTGGATTTAATGTATCTGAATACAGAATACTATTTCGATAATCTGAATCCGCTGAAAAAACAAATTGTATATAAGCTTTTATCCATCTATCAGTCAAAGTCATTATCTGACAGGGTAAAAAAAGTCTTGCAAAATGGTTGATATTAACCGGCACAGGTTCTTCCTTGTTCAAATCTTAAAAGATATTTACGCTGATTTGGAACTGGCTAACTGCCTCGGATTTAAAGGTGGCACTGCGCTTATGTTTTTCTATGATCTCCCTCGATTCTCTGTCGATCTGGATTTCAGCCTGCTTGATGTTCAAAAAGAGGATATCGTTTACAGAAAAGTTCGCCGGATACTTGTCAGATACGGCAAAATATTTGATGAGGCAAAAAAGTTCTATGGCCCGCTGATTGTCCTTGATTATGGTATGAATGAACACAATAGCTAACCGTGATATTTTCGATTGTTGGTTTTTCATGCAGAGACAAACCCCGGTCAATATAGGAATTGTTGAATCCAGGATGAGTAGATCCTTATCCAAATATATTCAAGCCTGTATTGAGCGCCTTGAACCTATGAGCGATAAAGGATTACTACAGGGCATGGGTGAGTTAATGGATAGTAAAATGAAAAGATTTGTCCAGGTGAAACTGCATTCTGAGGTTCTCAAATTATTAAAATTTTATAAAGACTATCCTATTCTAGTCTAGATGGAAGACCTCCTCCATGTCTGCCCACCAGACTCCTTCCCCGGCAGATTCCACTGGTTCCTGGCAGGGATCGCATAGCTTCCACCATTCCTGTGTAAGAGAATCTTCAGCCATCTTCTGCATATCTGCCTCAAAATCCTTACCGGTATACTCAAAATAGCTGAATAGATATCCATCCCGGTAATAGATCGAATAATTCCTGATATTGGATTCCCTGATCATCTTATTCACCCCGGACCAGGGGTTGGCATGCAGGGCTTTATACTCATCCAGTTTTTCGGGCTTAACCTTGATAAGCGATCCGTATCTGGTAACTGTCTTTCCCTCCGGCGGTTCTGCACTTTTGTCGCAGCAAGCCTGAAATAGTAATAGAAACAGGCTAATGATCCAAAACATATTTTTCATGATGTGGTTATTTTTAATTATCCGAAATACACATATAGAACTATCATAATGATCAGCAGTATCCCTGTCCATATTCGCGGATCTTTGATACTGTTTATCCTGGATCTGAATCCCCGGAAATTCTCCTTCGTGAAAATAAGATTCTGTATCTCTGCCAATGGCCGGGGGTTTGAATATAAGCTCAGGATCAGGTAGAATACAATACAGAGTACAAACAACCACCAGGCCTGCATCAGGAATGGTATTCCCAGACCATCGCTTATCAGTTTTGACCCTGATATAGGATCAAAGTCAAGGCAAAATACTATTGCCCCGGCCGCCAGTCCGAATATCATGGTTGAAAGAGCAACCTTATCATTTCCGCGTGTTGAAAGGATTCCCATTATAAATACGCTTGCAACAGGAGGGGATAACATGGAAAGCACAATGGATATGGCATCGAAAATACTTTCAAACCGCCCGATCAATGGGGACCAGGATATGGCCAGTATGATCACAACCAGACTGGCGATCCGTCCCGACCTTAATACAATCTTATCGGGTGTTGACGGACGGATCCTTTTTACAATATCTAAGGATACCAGGGTCCCCACACTATTCAATCCAGCTGATATCGTACTCATCAGTGCAGCAAGCAATGCAGCCGTCATCAGTCCCATCAGACCGCTCGGAAGCACA
This sequence comes from Bacteroidales bacterium, assembly GCA_036480555.1. Taxonomy (GTDB): domain Bacteria; phylum Bacteroidota; class Bacteroidia; order Bacteroidales; family SM23-62; genus SM23-62. The sequence goes on from JAZGGT010000262.1 coordinate 5,726, forward strand.
TTCGAGATCAGGACCATCAGTGTATCATTGGGATCAACAATTTGATCAGAGAACAGAGCATAGGCCAGGATCCCCGGGAAAACCATAATGAATACCGGTAAGATCTTCAGGAAACCGGCAAAAAGCGGCCCGTTCTGTGCGTCAGTCATTGTTTTCGCTCCCAGCACCTTCTGAACAATGGTCTGATCGGCACACCAGTAATAGATTCCTAAAACCGGATATCCCAGGAGTATTGCGTACCAGGGCAATATAGAGTTTTTACCGGTCTGAAGTATATCCAACTGGTCGGGTCTTAACACAGCCTTCAATTCAGCCATGGAATGTATCCCTTTGTCCTGAAGGAGACTTAAGGAAAGAATGGTAAGCAAGGCTGCTCCTCCAATGAGGATTACAGACTGGAATGACTCTATTACCACGATGGCACGCAAACCGCCGAGAATACTATACAGGGTTGTTATAAACGATATAACAATAATGGAGACCATTATTTCAATTCCGAAAAATGTCTTCAAAACAACCGCTCCGGCATACAGGCTGATCCCTATATGGGAAAACAGGGCCGTGATGATCACGATAAAAGCAAAAAATGATCTTGAATTGGGACCATATCTTTTTTCCAGGAATTCAGGCAGTGTGGATATCTTGTTCTTGAAATAAAAGGGTGCGAAAAACAATGCAAGGATGATCAGCAGGAAGGTGGCCATCCATTCGAAGTTACCCCAGACGATCCCGTCCTTAAACCCGTTGGCTGCAAGTCCCACCATATGGATAGTGGATATGTTAGCTGCAAATAGTGCAGCCCCTATCATGGCCCAGTTCAATGACCGCCCCGCCAGGAAAAAACC
>JAZGGT010000263.1:0-2922 GCA_036480555.1 Bacteroidales bacterium
AGTGCAGAAACTGGTCGGTATCATTGCAAAACTAAGGCAATGATCTGAAACCGCTTCACGCTAATAAGTATTCATTTCTTACTAACTCAAACTAAACCATACCACTATGAGAAATTTGATCCTTTTGCCAGTGTTTTTCCTTTTCATCTATGCATCCGGCCAGGATATAGCGAGGGTAAAGCATGATAAAAAAACCGGCATGGATGCCGAGATCTATCCCTCTTTCACTTTTGACGGGGCCTGGTGCTGGTTTTCTGATCCCCGTGCAGTTTATTTTGAGGGGAAGCATAATCGGACTTATGCCGGATGGATTGACCGGTATGGAGATGTCAGTATCGGATCCTTTGATCATAGCACCGGCCGGATTGAAACAAAAGTAATCTATGATGGGCTCCAGCGGGATGATCACAACGACCCTTCAATCCTTTTTGATGACGAGGGCAGGCTGCTTGTGTTCTTTAATAAGCACGGCGGACCAAACCCCCTTTATTTCTGCAAATCTGAGAATCCGGAAGATATTGGCAGCTGGGGACCGGTTAAACGTCTTGCATTAAACGATACAGATCATTATGAGGACATGTGGGATACTTACACCTATACACATCCGGTGAGATTGTCTGAGGAGGATGGCAGGATATACCTTTTCTGGAGGGGGATGGACAACAAGCCCAATTATGCCAGTTCGGACGATGACGGGGAGACCTGGACCAAAGGGAGGATCTTCATCCTTCCTGAAAGGTCATACCGGAACCGGCGTCCTTATCTCAAGGTCTCTTCCAATGGCAGGGATGTCATCCATTTTGCTTTCACCGACGGGCACCCGAAAAATGAATCACAGAACAGCATTTATTATATGCAATACAGGGATGGTGGACTCTACCATGCCAATGGCGAGAAGATAGGAAACCTGGGTGATGAGATTGCTCCCCGGATGGCAGATTGTGTGTACGATGCAATACCCACGGAAGAGAAGGCCTGGATATGGGATGTGGCGGAAGATGAAAGCGGACACCCGGTGCTTGCCTATGCAAAATTCCTTGATGATTCCAACCATTTATACTGCTACGCATCATGGGATGGAGAAGAATGGAACAATAAGGACCTGGTCAATGCCGGGGAATGGTTCCCTGAAACCGTGGAGGGCAAAGTGGAAAGGGAACCCAATTATTCAGGGGGAATCAGCATTGATCATGAAAATACAAACACACTTTATCTATCTGTAAAACGCGATTCCGTATTTGAAATTGAGAAATGGGTTACAGGGAATGGCGGTAAATCCTGGAAGGCCTCCAGCATTACCCGGGGCTCCTCCAAAAACAATGTCAGGCCAGTTGCCGTAAGGGATGCCGGTGAGGAAAATCCCGTACAGGTGCTTTGGATGTGCAATACACGGTATGTGCACTATACTGATTACCAGGCATCCATACAGATGGATATGGCACCTGAACCGGTTTCTGGTGGACTGGACAAAAAAAGCATCCTGGATGTGATGCACCGGGTGGGGGACTGGCAGATCATGAACCCGAGGGAACCACATCCCCTGGACTGGCATTACGGTGCTTTTTATACAGGTATCTGGACCCTGTATAAGACGACCGGGGAGGAAAGGTACAAGAATGAAATCTGGAACCTGGGACAAAAAAACGAGTGGAAGCTTCGCAATGACATTTACCATGCCGACAGGCTCACTATCGCCCAGTCATTTGCAGAGTTGTATATGGAAGAGAAGGATCCTGACATGCTTGAAAAGATCCAGTGGGTCATGGATATGCATGTGGACCGGAGACCTCCTGCGGATGTCAGGCACAAGGACAATCCCTACAGTGGTGAATGGTGGACCTGGTGCGATGCCCTCTATATGGCCCCGCCAGCCTTTGCCAGAATTTACAAGGCCACCGGAGAGAAAAAATACCTGGAATACATGGATGAACACTGGTGGAAGACATCAGATTATCTGTATAGTAAGGAGGATTCTCTGTACTACCGTGATGACAGATTTTTCGATGAAAGGACCGAAAACGGGAAGAAACTATTCTGGGGCCGCGGGAATGGATGGGTGATAGCCGGACTGGCCAGAACAATACCATATATTCCTGAAGATTATCCTGGAAGGGACAAGTTTGTTCAGCAATACAAAGAAATGGCAGCCAAATTGCTAAGGATTCAGGATGAAGACGGATTGTGGCGGGTCAGCCTGGATGATCCCGAATACCTTGACATGGGCGAATCCAGCGGCAGTTCCTTTTTTACCTTTGCACTGGCATGGGGGATCAACAATGGATTGCTTGATCAGGAGATCTTCAAGCCTGCAGTGTTAAAGGCATGGCAAGCACTGGTGGGAAATGTAAATGAACAGGGAATGCTGGGTTACGTGCAGCAGGTAGCAGGCTCCCCTTACCCATTCTTTGATTACCAGTCCCACGTCTACGCCAGCGGGGCCTTCCTTCTGGCCGGATCTGAGATTTTAAAGATTTCTGGAAATTTGATTATATTCGCTAATCCTCAAAAGGTAATCTCTGAATGATGACATCTCTGGCAAGATCTGTACTGTTAGCTTCAATGGTTTTTTATTTATGTGCCTGTGTTGTAACAGACCAGAAGAAAGTTCTCAAGCTGGCACATGGACTTGACCCAAACCACTCGGTCCACAAAGGAATGGTCTATATGGCAGAGAGGCTCGAGGAGAAATCCGGTGGCAAGATGGGCATCGAGATCTATCCCAGCCAACAGCTTGGGTCCGAACGACAATGTGTAGAACTTCTGCAGATTGGAAGCCTGGCCATGACCAAGGTCTCAGCCGCAATCATGGAAGGATTTGCACCCAAGTACAGGGTCCTCAGCCTTCCTTATATTTATAAAACCAGGGACCATTCATTCAGGGTATTGGACGGAGAGATTGGAAATGAACTCCTGGAATCAGGA
>JAZGGT010000264.1:0-20400 GCA_036480555.1 Bacteroidales bacterium
TTCAGCGAATAGTCAGAAAACGGTGATTGGATATTAAACCGCTGTTTAATACCCGTATCCCATCACCGTTTTCTGATTATAAGCATTCCAAGGAAGGTTAAGAGGCCGTTCATAATAAGGAGTTCGAAGCCAAACTGGTAGCCGTTGAACCAGGATTCGGAATGAGAACTGATGATGTATGATATTAAGGGTGAGGCAATGGCAATCACCGGTACCCAACGATCCCGGACCCGTAATTTTGTAAACAGGCCAAAACTGTAGAACCCCAGCAAAGGACCGTAGGTATAACCTGCAGCCGTGAAAATTGCGCTGATCACATTCTGGTTGTTTATCAGTTTAAATGCCAGGATAACCCCCAGTAAGACCACAGAGATACCAATGTGGACCATCTTCCTCAGACGCTGGAGCTGTTTTTCGGGCAAGCTGGAACCATTCATTATATCCACTGTGAAGGAGGTTGTCAGGGAAGTGAGTGCACTGTCAGCACTTGAATAGGCAGCCGCCACCAGGCCAATGATGAAAAAAATGCTGACCATGGGACTCAGGTAACCCCTTGTTGCAATAAGGGGGAACAGATCATCGGACTGCTCGGGTAAAGGAATGGAGTAACGGGCTGCAAATATGAATAAAAGGGCGCCCAGTGAAAGGAAAAGTAAATTTACCGGGACCAGGGCGATACTCATCCAGTACATATTCTTCTTTGCATCCTTCAGGTTCCTGCAGGATAGATTCTTCTGCATCATATCCTGGTCGAGCCCGGTCATAACAACGACTATAAACACCCCGCTAAGTACTTGTTTGATAAAATGATTTCCTGCTTTCCAGTCCGAAAAGAAAAAAATCCTGGAATAATCAGATTGAGCTACCTCTCTGGCCAGTCCGGCAAAATTCAGATCCAGCTCCCGGGCGATCAATACAACGGTGACAACTACAGCCAGTAACATAAACAGGGTTTGCAGGGTGTCTGTCCAGATAATGGTCTTGATCCCTCCCCGGAAAGTATACAGCCAGATCAGCAGGATGGTGATCACAACCGTTGCCCAGAATGGTATATTCCAGCTGCTGAAAACGCTGATATGTAACACATTGGCAACCAGGAAAAGGCGAAAAGAAGCTCCCATAATCCTTGAGATAAGGAAAAAGGAAGCCCCCGTCTTGTAGGAACGCCAACCGAAACGGCCTTCCAGGTATGTATAAATTGAGGTAAGGTTCAGTCTGTAGTACAGCGGCAGTAATACCTGAATGACGATGAAGTAACCCAGCAGGTAACCCAGGACAATCTGCATATAAGAGAACTGGCTGTCCCCCACCCAGCCCGGCAGGGAAATGAACGTCACCCCCGAAAGGGAGGCACCGATCATTCCAAAGGCTACGACATACCAGGGCGACCTCCTGTTGCCAATAAAAAAAGAGGCATTGTCGGCATGGCGACCCGTCACATGGGAAATGACCAGGATCAGGGCGAAATACAGCAGGATTACTGTCAGGACAAGGAATGGGGTCATAATTTCAATTTATCCTTCCGATGAAGGAATTATTATACAAATAAATAAAAAAATTGCCTGATGAAAAATTTGGTGTTATTTTTGGAATGGTCCTGAAACCTGATATCATGTCAGCATTCCACAATTATCCGTCAAAATTACTGGAGCAGGCTGTCCGGGAATTTGCCGCCCTGCCAGGCATTGGCAACAAAACGGCTCTCCGGCTTGTGCTATATCTTCTGAAGCAGGAAAAAGAAGATGTGGAAAGCTTTGGGAACGCCATGATAAAACTTAAGAAAAACATTCATCACTGCAAGATCTGTCAGAATATATCCGACACCGAGGTCTGCCAGATCTGCTCGAATCCCAACCGTTCCCGGGAACAGGTCTGTGTCGTTGAAAACATCAGGGATGTAATGGCTATCGAGGGTACCAACCAGTATAAGGGGCTATACCATGTGCTTGGCGGGATCATTTCTCCGATTGACGGAGTGGGACCCGCTGATCTGACTGTTGACCAGCTCGAGCTACGTGTCAAATCAGGCGAAACAGATGAGGTGATCCTGGCACTCAGCACAACCATGGAAGGGGATACGACCAATTTCTATATTTATAAGAGACTCCAGGCATATCCAGTCAGGGTTACCACACTGGCCCGCGGGGTAGCCATCGGTGACGAACTGGAGTATGCTGATGAGATCACCCTGGGACGGTCGATCGTCGACAGAACACCTTTCGAGGTAATCTTTTCAGGCCGAAAACAGGACCTCGCCTGACCCGGATTTTTTGTTTACAATAATCTTCTGAACATGGAACTTTTAAATAACCAGTATGTAATTGACAGTGTACCTGTCTGTGATCTCATCCTTAAGTATGGATCTCCCCTTTACGTCTACGATACTTCCAGGATGGAGATGCAATACAAACGCCTTGAAAATGCTTTTGAAGGTTCCCGGATAAAGATTAATTATGCCTGTAAGGCACTGACCAATATCAATGTGCTCAGGTTTTTTAAAGGCCTTGGATCTGGACTGGATGCGGTTTCCATTCAGGAGGTGGTACTTGGACTCCAGGCAGGTTATGATCCCGGGGATATCCTGTATACGCCCAACTGCGTATCCCTTGAAGAGATTAATGAGGCTGTGGACCTGGGGGTAAGGATTAACATAGACCGCATTTCCATGCTCGAGCAATTCGGACATCAGCACGGGGAAGAAGTCCCGATCTGCATACGTATCAACCCGCATATCATGGCAGGTGGGAACCAGAAGATATCTACCGGCCATATCGATTCAAAATTTGGTATCTCCATATACCAGCTACCACATGTGGAACGGATTATCGAAACCAATAAAATGAAGGTGGAAGGGATACATATGCATACAGGATCAGACATCCTTGATGTGGATGTATTCCTGCGCGGTATCGAGATCCTCCTTGAATCATCCAGTCATTTCAAGGATCTGGACTACATCGATATCGGATCCGGTTTCAAAGTAGCCTACCGGGAAGGGGATAACTTCACTGATATAGAATCATTCGGAAAAAGCCTCTCGAAGCGTTTCAATAAGTTCAGCAGTGAATACGGCAGGGATCTGACCCTGATCTTTGAACCGGGGAAATTCCTGGTCAGCGAGGCGGGTTATTTCATGGCCAGGGTCAATGTGATCAAACAAACCACCGCAACTGTGTTCGCCGGATTGGACACAGGCATGAACCATTTCATCCGGCCTATGTTTTATGATGCCTATCACCAGATCATTAATGTTTCCAATCCCGGAGGAAAAAAAACACGGATATATACTGTCGTAGGTTATATTTGTGAGACCGACACTTTTGGCTGGAACCGGAAAATTACAGAGATCTCCGAAGGGGACATACTGGCTTTTAAAAATGCGGGTGCCTATTGCTATGCCATGTCATCCAATTACAACTCCAGGTACAGGCCGGCTGAAGTCATGGTGCACAAACAGCGGGATTACCTGATCAGAAAAAGGGAAAGAATGGAAGACCTGACCCGCAACCAGGTGATACTTAATGATGTATTCTGATCGTTTAAATATATAACCCTTTAATTTTGGCCCCTTTCCATGGATCTTTCCATTATCATTGTCAACTATAACGTCAAGTACTTCCTGGAGCAGTGCCTGCATTCGGTGCAGCGTGCAAGCGGGGACTTACAAACTGAGGTGTTTGTGGTTGATAATAATTCCGTGGACGGTTCCTGTGCTATGGTGCAGGAAAAATTTCCGGATGTAAACCTGATCCGCAACGATCAGAACCTTGGTTTTTCTGCGGCCAACAACCAGGCCATTAAAAAATCAAGCGGAAGGTACGTTCTCCTGCTGAATCCGGATACAGTCATCGAAGAGGATACGCTTGTCAAATGTGTCGGGTATATGGATGAGCATCCGGATAGCGGCGGACTCGGGGTCAAGATGATCGACGGTAAGGGTGATTTTCTGCCGGAATCAAAAAGAAGCCTGCCAACACCCAGGGTGGCATTTTGTAAAATATTCGGACTCTCAAGGCTCTTTCCCAGGTCCCGGGTTTTCGGAAGGTACCACCTTGGCTATCTGGATAAAGACCGGATCCACCAGGTTGAGATCCTCTGCGGTGCCTTCATGATGCTTCGCAAATCAGCACTGGATGAAGTGGGACTGCTGGATGAGGAGTTTTTTATGTACGGGGAAGATATTGATATGTCGTACCGGTTGCTGAATGCAGGTTACAAGAACATCTACTACCCGGAATCCACCATCATCCACTATAAGGGGGAAAGTACCAAAAAAGGCTCTTTGAACTACGTGCTTACCTTTTACAAGGCCATGATCAAATTTGCCCGGAAGCACTTTTCCAGGAAGATGGCCAAAAGCTATACAGCCATCATTAACCTGGCTGTTTACTTCCGGGCTCTCCTGGCCCTGCTCAGGCGTTTTCTGAGGGATTTTTCCCTGCCGGTGCTCCAGGCCGTTCTCATCTACATTGGCTTTTACCTGATCAAACCGGTCTGGGAACTTTACAAGTTCCAGGGCAATTCCCAGTATCCCGGCGAATACATGACCATTGTTGTTCCGATATATATTCTCATCTGGCTCATTTCCATGTTTTTTTCAGGTGCCTATGACACACCTGCAAAACCCTCCCGCATTTTCAAGGGGATTTTTACAGGGACACTGGTCATCCTCGTGATCTATGCCCTGCTCCCCGAATCCCTGCGTTTCTCGAGGGCCCTGCTGCTCATGGGAGCTGTATGGACCATGATATCAGGTTACCTGATCAGCCTGCTGTTCCATTTTTTCCGGATTACCGGTTTCAGGTTTGAGCTGAAAAGAAACAAGAAAATCATCATTATCGGGAAACACGATGAATCCAGGCGTGTCGAATCAATGTTTCAGAAGGCAGGGGCTAAGGGACAAATCCTTGGTTTTGTGAATCCAGAGGTGAATGATGATGACAGTTACCTGGGACATATTGACCAGTTGCAGGAGATCATCAAGATCAATCATGTAGATGAGATTATCTTCTGTGCAAGGGATATCTCTTCCCAGGATATCATCCGCAAGATGATGCTTTTGACTAATGGCAGGGTAGAATACAAGATTGCCCCTCCGGAAAGCCTGTCCATTATAGGCAGCCATTCTATCAATACACCGGGCGATCTCTATCTCATTGATTTTGAATCCATAAATAAGCCTGCAAACAGGCGAAACAAAAAATTCTTCGATATAGTATCTTCTATAATCCTGCTTGCAGGCACACCCATCCTTGTGTTCATGGTGAAGCATCCCGCGCAGGCCCTGGTTAATATCTTCAGGGTTCTTACCGGAAGGTACTCATGGGTCGGTTTTCACCCGGACCCGGAACACCTGAACCTGCCAACCTTAAAGCCAGGTATCCTTTTTCCGTCTGACGCACTGGGTAGTGAAAATGCAAGTGCGGCTACCCTGGCCAACCTGAACATGATGTACGTAAAAAATTACAGCGTATTTACCGATATCATGATCCTGCTGCGGAATTTCCGTCAAATAGGAAGGAAAGATCCTGTTTTTTAAGTTTGCCCTGAAACTTTTTTTTATTTTTAACCACGCCTCATAGCGAAAATGGCACAGATCGAGATCATATTACCAGCAATGGGAGAAGGGATCATTGAAGCCGAGATCACCCGTTGGCTTGTCCGGGAGGGAGACAAGGTTGAGGTAGATACCCCTGTGGTTGAAGTTGCGACGGATAAAGTGGATAGTGAGATACCTTCTCCGGGGACCGGTATCATTAAAAAAATACTGAGCGTTGAGGGAGATGTACCAAAAGTAGGCCAGGTCATAGCCCTTCTCTCGACAGGAACAGAAAGTGAGGGCGAGTTTCCCGAAAACCTGAACCAGGAAGATGCTGAAATACCGACAGCTGATGATGCCGGGCAAAAACAGGAGAAAAAAGCGGCCACCAAACAGGTATTTGAAACCAGGAACCTGTCCTATTATGCCTTCCTGTCGCCGGTGATCAGGAAAATGGCAAGAGACCATTATGTAAGTCCCACGGAGCTGGAGATGGTCCGGGGAACCGGACTGGGAGGCCGGATCACCAGGGCAGACCTCCTGGCATACCTGGAAAACAGAGAACCTGTTGTCCCTGAACCATCATCAATCCCCCGGGAAACAAGCTCCGGAAAAAATGCCGGGACGAAGAACAATGTGATCAGCCGGGAACAAATCTATGGCCCGGGTGAATCAACCATTGAGGAAATGGACCGCATGAGGAAGCTCATTGCTGATCACATGGTTTATTCCATGCAGACGGCCCCTCATGTTACATCTTTCGTGGAATCGGATGTCACCGGTATGATCATCTGGAGAAATAGGGTTAAAGATAAATTCCTGCAAAAATACAATCAGAAGCTTACCATTACAACACTGATCCTGGAGGCCGTTGCTAAAACCCTGAAGGAATTCCCTGGCATTAATGTGTCCCTTGATGACTATCATATCATCCGCAAATCATCCATTAATATAGGCATGGCAACAGCCCTTCCTGACGGGAACCTGATCGTACCGGTTATCCGGAATGCGGATCAAATGAATCTGGCTGGACTGGCGGCTGCCGTAAATGACCTGGCCGGCCGTGCACGCTCCAATAAACTCCGGCCTGCAGAGATCCAGGGGGGAACATTTACCGTGACCAACCTGGGTAATTTCGGAAACATCGCAGGTACACCGGTGATAAACCAGCCTGAGGTGGCTATCCTGGCGGTGGGTGCCATCCGGAAAAAACCTGCAGTCGTTGAAACACCCCGGGGAGATGCCATCGGCATCAGGCAAATAATGATCCTTTCCATGGCATATGACCACCGGATAGTGGATGGTGCATTGGGAGGTTCCTTCCTGAAAAGCATTGGAAATACACTTCAGGACTTTGACCCTGAAAGAAGTATTTAACCATGCACCAGTACTGTCAGTTGACGGTAAATCTAAGCCCATTCAGCGCTACCAAAAATACTGCCGGTCAAAAAGATGGTTATCAACAACCGGGGGGGACGACTGCTTACTTGTTCTTTCAGTATAATTCTTAAATTTGTTCAACACCACTTTGAAGCCCGAAATTATATGAAACTACATTCCGTTCTTCTGTTTACTTTCTGTATACTCTGTCAGTACGGCTTTACCCAGCCCGATGGCAATTTCCGGGATTTGTTTCTGTATGCAGAATCAGAATTCCTTTTTGAGGAATATGCTGAGGCCCTGCCTAACTACCTGCGACTGAACAAGCAATATCCGGATAATGACAACATCAACTATAAATTAGGGATCTGCTATCTGAATGACCCTTACGAAAAGGACAAGGCTATCGGATTCCTTGAAAAAGCTGTCCAGAACATCAATCCAAAGTTCAAGGAGAACAGTTTTAAGGAAACAGGGGCCCCCCTGGAAGCTAATTTTTACCTCGGCAATGCCTACCGGGTCAATGATCAGCTTGAGAAGGCCATCGTTACCTATGAGAATTTTAAGGATCAGGCCGATCCGGAATTGTATGACCTGGAACTGGTGAATGAGCAGATCAGGGCTTGCAAAAATGCAATCGATCTTAAAACCAGACCAGTGGATATTGAAATTGAAAATCTGGGGGACCGCATCAATACAAGATTCTCGGATGTGCAGTCGGCGATTTCCGGGGATGAATCCAGGCTGGTATTCATACAGAAACAAGCTTTCTTTGATGCACTCGCCTATTCAGAAAAAATTGATGGAGAATGGTCATTTCCAAGAATCCTGATGGAAGAATTGCAGGTGGATGATGATGTCTACCCGACATCACTATCCTATGACGGAAATACACTGTTCATATACCGGAATGATAATTTCACAGGCAACCTGTATACCAGTAATTATACTGACGGAAGGTGGTCTTCCCTGACCAGGCTGAATGAAAACATCAATACAAAATACTGGGAATCACATGCAAGCCTCAACGAGCCGGGAGACACACTGTATTTTACAAGTAACCGCAAGGGAGGATTTGGGGGACTGGATATTTATTATTCAGTGAAAGGATCGAATAATGACTGGGGACGGGCTGTAAATCTCGGAACCACCATCAATACCAAATACAACGAGGAGACACCGTTCATAACTTCCGATGGCAAAACATTGTATTTCAGCTCCTACGGACATTATAACATGGGAGGCTATGATGTGATGTACACTACAAAACTGTCTGACGGAAGCTGGGCCGTCCCGATCAATGCTGGCTATCCGATCAATACCACAGATGATGATGTTTTCTTCAACCCGGTTCACAATGGCACTTATGCCTACTTTCCACGATACCGGGATGAGGGTTTTGGACGTACCGATCTCTACCGGTTTGAGATTTTCTCGAAAACCCACCCGAGGAAATTCCTGGTCAATGGTATGGTGGGCATAGAGGATGGAGCCAGCCTGGGCATACCTGTAAGGGTTGCCATTATCGAAAAATACAGCCGGGACACCATTGCCGTGACATATACTGATCCCGCAACAGGGGCATTTACCTTTACTGCAGCAGCAGGTGCATATGAGCTTCTCGTTGAAGGTGAAGGTTATGAATCTACAACCAGAAGCATGGAGATTCCGGAGGATTATCTCAAGAAGGAACTGGCTTTGACATCAGCCATCCTGCTCACGCAGTCCAGGCACCTGATGGAAATGACACCCAAAATCGTGGACAAGATAAAAGTCAGGGATACACTGATTTATGTAGACTCGGACGAGCCTATTGAGATCCCTATGACACTCGAAAGGGATTCCGAACTGGATGTGGATATATTTCACAATGGTACACTCAAACGATTTGAATCGCATGAAATCGAAAGAAGGAGGTATGTTTATACATATGTACCTGTACCGGGTGAAAACCTGCTGAAATTCAAGCTGACAGACAGGCAGGGCAGTCTCAGTTACAAGGATATACGTATCATTTATACCCCCGCTGTCCTTTCTGCAGAGGATAGTCTTGCAATGGTGGCTGCGGCCATGGCTGCAGAAACACTTTCTGAAGATGAACTTGAGGCATACCGGAAGAGGTTGGCTGAGAATGCTCACGGGGACCTGAAAGAGGTGCTGCAGGGCCTGGATCTCACAGCAGCAGGGATCTTCTCCCTGGACCAGCTGGTTAAACACCTCAAAGAGCAGGCTGAATCTCATGATTATACAGAAAAGGATGTTGACAGGCTGATTGTGATCACCCCCTTTGATGAACTGGCATGGACGGAACAGCTGCACCGAAACATGACGGATGCCGCAGAAGGTGATCTGAAAAACGTACTGGAAGCATTAAACCTTGATGAACAAGGCATCATCAGCGAGGAAGACCTCGTGAATTACCTGAAAACCCAGGCAGCAGAAAATGATTATACTCCCAAGGATGTCGATAACCTGATCCTTAAGGTCCTGCAGATCAAGTATCTGAGTGATTACCTTGATCAGCTTATCAACATATGCCGGGATGATAACCTGAGAAGGGCACTGGAGGATATTGACCTGAATCAGGCCGGCCTGACCAATCTGACGGAATTATATGAATATGTGCCCGATACAGGGTCAGCCAACAGGCTTTTTGCGGAACTCGCCCAGCATATGGACCTGCAGGAGCTGATTGATAATCTGGCAAAAGTATCCTCCGGTGAATTGCAGCTATTGCTCGGGGGACTTGATCGCGAAGCAGAGGATCTTGGAAATGCCACAGATCTGATGCTGTACCTGCTTGATGCAGCCGGGAAGAATGATTTTACGCAGGAGGATGTACTGAGGCTGCTGATGGATCATATTGGGAGAGAGGATCTTAAAGAGATCATTGAAATCCTTATCAGCATCTCCTCAGGTGACCTGCAGGATGTACTGATCAATCTTAACCTGGAACGGGATGGTATCCAGGACCTGGCAGACCTGTTCCATTATCTGCTGGATCAGGCATCCAGTCATGATTATACGGAAGATGACGTGATCAGGCTCTTCCTCGATCTCCTGAAGATCCTTGAAAATGAATCACTGGCTGATGAACTTTCAGCCACCTTAGACCAGGATATGGATACAGAGGACCGGAATTACTGGTATTTCTGGGTTCTGGGCGGTTTACTGCTCATCTTCGTGATCATCTTCATAGCCTGGAGAAGGAAGAAGTCCGGAGAAACGGGCCATACGGCCTGATTTAGCAGATATATCTGGCATATTATCCGTATCATTGGTCCGGAATAACTAGTATTCTGTCCAATAGTGTTAAAACAATTTTCAATTATACCAATTAAGTTATAAATTTGTTATGCTACGGTTAAACTATCCATAGATGAAAAAATTACAGCCTTTCATTCTCTGCCTGCTCCTGCTGCCTGCTCAGATCTATTCACAGGAATACCAGGAAATTCTCCGGAATATATTTTTCGATGCTGAGTATTATCTCATGGAGGAATCATATCCCGATGCCCTTGTTGAGTATCAGAAACTGTATACACGGGGATATAAGGACAATGCTAATATCAATTACAGGATGGGGATTTGTTACCTAAACGTTCCGGGTGAAAAGGATAAGTCCATCCCTTACCTGACCAATGCAGCCCAGAGCACCACGAACAGATACAAGGAAGGGATCTTCAGTGAATCCAAAGCTCCCATAGACGTATTCCTCTACCTTGGAAATGCTTACAGGATCTCCAATGAATTGGGCAGGGCCATTGATGCCTATAATAAGTACAAGGAACTGATCGGGGATAAGGAGTCAGAAATGCTCGCCTATGCCGATCAGCAGATCACGGCCTGCAACAATGCCAGGACAGCCATGGAGAAACCGGTTTATTTTATCAGGGCTCATACCGGTGAAAGGATCAATGGCAGAACATCAGATTACAATCCCCTTGTATCACCTGATGAAGATGTGATGATCTATATGACAAGTCTTAAATTCTATAATGCCATCAATATGGCTACAAAGGCAGACGGCGAATGGTCTGCCCCTGTAAACATCACTCCCCAGATACAGTCTGATGGTGATCAGCATGTAAACTGCCTGAGCCTCGACGGTAAAGAGATGTACCTGAATAAAGAGGATAATTTCAACAGTGATATCTATTACAGCAAATTTGAAGACAACCAGTGGATACCATCTGAGCCCCTGGGTAAACGTATCAATACAAAATACTGGGAATCACATGCCTGTATTTCCCCGGATGGAAAAGAGCTTCTGCTGACAAGCAACAGGAAAGACAGCTACGGCGGCATGGACATTTATATATCCACGCTGGATGAGGATGGTGAATGGTCGGAACCTGTCAACCTGGGGGATACGATCAATACTAGACTGAACGAAGATAATCCATTTTTGTCATCGGATGGAAAGCGTCTTTATTTCTCATCACAGGGTCATTACAATATCGGTGGATACGATGTATTTTATGCTGACAGACAGGCTGATGGAAGCTGGAACAAACCGGTAAACCTGGGCTATCCGCTGAACACCACCGATGATGACCTTTTTTATATGCCTCTCGGTGACGGAAAACTGGCCTACCAGGCCATATTTGATGATGAGAACATTGGTTCAAGAGATATTTACCGTTTCGAAATATTTGATACCGAGGAGGAATACCTTGCTGCCATCACACCACCTGAACCCATCATACCAGTTGATACCACACCGGTTGTAATCCCGGTAGAACCGGCCAGGATCTACGTACTCAGTTCTGTCTATTTCGGTTTCGATAAATACTCTGTTGTCGGGGAAACAAGAGCTACACTCAATGAGGTAAGACTGGCAATGGAAGCTGTTCCGGAGCTTAAGATTGAAGTCGTTGGACACACTGACAGCAAGGGTTCAGACACTTATAATATGGGGCTTTCAAGAAGGCGTGCCGAAAAAGTGGTTGAATTCCTCATACAGAGCGGGGTTGATAAAGAAAGGATCACCTCATCCGGAGCAGGCGAGACTGAACCGGTAGCCAGGAATACAAACCCCAACGGATCAGACAGTCCAGAGGGCCGAAAATTGAACCGGAGGGTGGAATTTCGTATTCTTACACCCGACATACCCAATGTAAAGGCAAACGTGATCAAAGTACCGGACGAATTGCATAAATAAATCCGGCAACCTTTTCCCCCTTTTCGATGTCTATAGACATATGTCCGCCCGGTATAAAACACAAAAACCACACAGAATGAAAGGTTATGCCCGAAATCTGGTCATTTCAACAGTATTAATCCTGTTGAATCATACCCTTTTTGCACAGGCTGTTACAGACCCGGAGGAATTGTTTTCCGAAGGGGAGTATTTCTTCCTCTCTGAAGAGTATGAAGAAGCACGATATTATTACCTCCAGCTTGTTGAGGCCTTCCCGGACCATGCCAATTTTAACTGGAAGGCTGGAAACACCTATCTGCAGATACCGGGTCAGGAATTCCTTGCCATTCCATACCTTGAAAAAGCAATCACCAAAACCAGCATCAAATACAAAAAACGAAAATTCAAGGAAAAGAATGCACCCCATCATGCTTATTTCAGGCTTGGGAATGCATACAGGCATAATAATGAGCTGGAAAAGGCTCTTGAGATATATGATATATTCGTGAATTCCAAGGATTTTGAAGGCAATTATAATCTCAGGATTGTGGAAACGGAGATTGCATCCTGTAGCCGGGCCAAGATCATTCGGGATGATCCTGTGAATGCCAGTTTTACAAAACTCGAAGACCAGGTGAATACATCCTCTGACAATACCAATGCTGTTACTTCAGGAGATGGCAATACAATGGTCTTTATAACAGAACTGAAATTCTATGATGCTATACACCTGTCGAAAAAAATAGACGGGAAATGGACTCCTCCCGAGGTACTGAATCCCCAGGTCGGATCGGATGGGGATTTCTATCCCACCTCCCTTTCATATGACGGGAAGGAATTGTATATGGTCAGGCATGCGGAAGGGAATGATGATCTCTATGTCAGCACCCTGGGGGAGAGCTTCTGGAGCAAAGCCATACCGTTGAACAGTTATATCAACACCCGTGCACATGAAACCCATGCCAGCCTGTCAAAAGATGGAAATACCCTCTATTTCACCAGCGCAAGAAGAGGCGGCACCGGCAACCTGGACATTTACCGGTCGGAAAGAAAACCCGGTGGTGACTGGGGGGAAGCCGTAAACCTGGGAACCGTAATCAACACACCTGAAGATGAGGATGCACCCTTCCTGTGCACTGATGGGAACCGCTTGATATTTTGCTCAAAAGGGCATTTCAACATGGGCGGTTACGACATTTTCTACAGCGACCTGGAAACGAACGGCGAGTGGACAGATCCGGTCAATATTGGATATCCTATTAATACTACCGGCGAAGATCTTTTTTTCTATCCCATCGGCAATGGGTTCCAGGGTTATATGGCAAAAGTTGACAGGGATGGTCCCCTGACTTATGATATATACCTTGTGGAGATACTGGACCAGGAAGTCATCCCTCCTGATGCCGATCTGCCGTTATTTAACAGGGATTTCATTATTAAACTCTACCGGCCGGAGACCGGAGATACCCTCTTCCTGCAATACGATAAGGAAAAGGATATAATAAAGTCAAGTGATCCATCCTACAGGATCATCATTGATGAAGGGAAATAGGATCCTTTGAAAAATATGAATCCCTTATCCGGAAAAAATATCAGGCTCAGGGCCATTGAACCAGCTGACCTGGACATCATTTATGAATGGGAGAATGATCCTGCGAACTGGTTGATCAGCAATACCATCACACCTTTTTCAAAGCATATCCTCACCAAATACATCGAGCATGCCAATAAGGATATTCATGAGGCCAGGCAGCTCAGGCTGATGATCGATCTGATGGATGATTCAGGTGTTTCAAAGGAGACTATCGGAACCGTGGACCTGTTTGATTTTGATCCCGTCCATGAGAGGGCAGGCTTAGGGATTTTGATCGCAAACCAGGAAAACAGGATGAAAGGATTTGCTTATGAATCACTTTTTATCCTCATCCAGTATGCATTTGAGACACTCCATCTGCACCAGCTATACTGTAATATTTCGAATGACAACCAGTCCAGCCTTCATTTATTCAAAAAGCTTGGTTTCATTGAAATCGGGATCAAGCGGGACTGGCTTCGTGAAAGCAGCGGGTGGCAGGATGTCCACCTCCTACAGCTGCTTCGTCACAGGTGATATCATACTGCTGACCAATCAGGGATGAAATCGGTAAACCGGTAATTGCTCTCATGCTCAACATACTGGCAGCAATAATGCTTTATCCCGTTTGTAACGATCAGCCATGGAACATGGTGGGTCAGGTTATATAGCCCAATCTGGTCAAATACGCTTCTGGTAATGGGGACTGAAGGAGCTTTACACTCCACTAGTACTACCGGATCACCCAGATTGTTATACACCAGGATATCGGTCCTTTTTTGCATTTTATTAAAACTGAACTGTTGTTCTACCGTGATCAGCGAAGCAGGAAATACTTTTTCTCTTACCAGGTACTGGATAAAGTTTTGCCTGACCCATTCCTCGGGGGTTAGCACAATATATTTCTTGCGGATGGCATCAAAAATATAATTTCTCCCTGCTTCTGATTTTATAGAGAAAGAATAAGTTGGTAAATTTAAAGTTTCCATTAAAGCCTGATAAACTGATAAGAGCTTCAACAAAAATAATAAGAACTGTCAGAAGGAGGATACCATGAAGACAAAAAAGGAAATTGTTGAGAACTGGCTGACCCGTTATACAGGACAGCCACTGGTTGGCTTCGGAGATTATGTGCTGCTTACCAACTTTGACCATTATCTTGAATTATTCTGTAAGATGCATAAGACAACTGTCATGGACCAATCAAAACCCATGCCCTGTGCCACAGCTGATGGAATTAGCGTGATAAATTTTGGCATGGGCAGTGCAAATGCAGCCACCATCATGGACCTGCTCAGTGCCATACACCCCAAAGCAGTCTTGTTCCTGGGGAAGTGTGGTGGACTGAAAAAGAAAAACAAACTTGGCGATCTGATCCTACCCATTGCAGCCATACGAAGTGAGGGGACATCGGATGATTATCTGCCTCCCGAAGTTCCGGCACTCCCCGCTTTCAGCCTGCAACGGGCCGTATCCTCCACCATAAGAAGCTATGAAAAGGATTATTGGACAGGCACGGTTTTTACCACCAACCGCCGGGTATGGGAGCATGATGATGATTTTAAGGAATACCTTGTCACCACCCGGTCCATGGCCATCGATATGGAAACAGCTACCATATTTACTGTAGGCTTCGCCAACGAGATCCCTACGGGTGCCCTGCTTCTTGTCTCTGACCAGCCCATGATATCCACAGGCATTAAGACCATTGAAAGTGACAAAACAGTTACCAATAATTACGTCGATGATCACCTCAGGATTGGCCTTGATTCGCTGAAGGAATTAAAGGAAGAAGGACATTCTGTCAAGCATCTCCGTTTCTAATCTCCACCTTATGACTTTTGAAGAGATATTCAGACAATTGAATAAGAAAAGTTACAGTCCCATTTATTTCCTGATGGGCGAAGAGCCCTATTTCATAGACAGGATCACTGAACATATCGCTGACCATGTGCTGACGGAAGAAGAAAAAACTTTCAACCAGATGATACTGTACGGAGGGGACACCGATGTCCCAACTGTCATCAATACCGCCAGGCGCTTTCCCATGATGGCCAGCCGCCAGGTAGTTATTGTCAGGGAAGCCCAAAATCTGGACAAGATTGAGGACCTGATCCATTATGTTGAAAATCCCCTTAAATCCACTCTCCTGGTGATCAATTACAAGTATAAAAAACTGGACAAACGCAAAAAATTGTTCAAAGCCCTTGAAAAAAACAGCATCCTGTTCGAGTCCAGGCGATTGTATGATGACAAAATTCCTCCCTGGATAAACAGTTACCTGCTATCCAGAGGCAAAAAGATCGAACCCAAGGCTGCCGTTATTTTAACTGAATACCTCGGAAATGATCTTGGCAAGATTGCCAATGAATTGGAAAAGCTGATCATTGTCCTCAAATCAGAACAGGATCTTATTACGGCTGCAGACATTGAGAGGAATATCGGGATCAGCAAGGATTACAATAATTTCGAGCTGAATAATGCCCTGGCACAGCGGAATGTATTAAAAGCCAACAGGATAGTTCAGTATTTTGGGGCCAATCAAAAAAACCACCCGCTGGCCCTGACCATAACTTCAATCTATTTCTTTTTCAGCAGGGTCCTGAGGTACCATTTCCTGCCTGATAAATCTTCCCGAAATGTCGCATCGGCATTGAAGATCGAACCATTTTTCATCCGCGAATATGAAACGGCCGCAAGGAACTATACCACTGCCAAAACTGTCCGTGTAATATCCCTCCTGAGGGAATATGACCTGAAATCCAAAGGTTTCGGTAATGTTTCCGCAGTCCCTGGAGAATTATTAAAAGAATTAATTTACAAGATAATACATTAACATGAGCATTATTATAATCATAGTAACACTGATCATCACCGTGATTGCCTTCTATAGCGACGAAGTCATGACAAAGATGATGCTGAACCCTTACCAGGTTTACCATAAAAAAGAATGGTACCGTATGATCACCCACGGCTTCCTGCATGCAGACTGGACACATCTGATCATCAATATGATCGTCCTGTATTCCTTCGGTTCAAATGTCGAGGCCTGGTTCGGAAAACTGAAGATGGGGGGTTATATTGACAGTGTTGCCATTACCTACAGCCTCCTGTATTTCGGTGGCATTATCATAGCTTCCATGATTACCCTCTTCCGGCATCGGAATAACCGCTGGTACAATTCAGTCGGAGCATCAGGTGCGGTATCCGCCATCATTTTTACCAGCATCTTTTTCAACCCGCTTGACAAGCTCTATTTCTTCGCGGTCATACCCATACCCGGCATTGTCTTCGCCGTACTTTACCTGGTTTACAGCAGTTATATGAGCAGGCGCCGCAAGGACAACATCAATCATGATGCACACCTTCTCGGTGCTGTATATGGATTCACCTTCCCATTATTAATCGATTTGGACCTGATATCTCATTTCCTGCAGGGCTTTTCGGTTTATTAATGAACTACTATGCAACGAATGAAAACTGACGGGGGATTCTGCTGGTTAGACGGGTTTTTCCACAGGGAAACCGAGACCCCCGTTTATGCCAGGCTATTCAATACCGGGATCCCGGTCAGGGAGGAGGTCCGTACGCTGGGTACCAGGATGGCTTTTTTCCCTGAACACTATGAAAGTCTTAAGTTACGATTAAACATCCTGCATATCAGCCTGCCGGATATCCTGACAGCCGAAGAGATGCACCAGCAAGCTGTCAACCTGATTAATAAAAACAGGTATTTCGGAGGAAATAACCTGCGTATCACTATCATTCATGAACCGGGACATGATTCAGGGACCAACCATTGCCTGATGGAATGTACAGCCCTTGAACATCCTGTTTATGTATTGAACCGGAAAGGCTATGTACTGGGACTCTACGATGATCTGAATATCCCGCTTGACCGGCTCACTGGTAAGTTTGCCCGCCCCCCCCTGCTTGATCTTTTCGCCCGGCGTTACATGACTGCCAAGAAACTGGATGATTGCATCCTTTTCAATCAGCAGGGACATATTACCAGCAGCATATATTCGACTATCTTTTTCAGGATCAAGGATGAGATCCACACAGCACCGCTGAGGGACGGATCTCCGTCGTCAGTAATGCGGGACCAGATGATCGGGTTGCTGACAGCTGCAGGAGACCCGGTAGATGATAATATATCCCTCCGGGCCATGGATATTGAAAAAGCCGATGAGATCATCCTGGCAAATACAGTGGACGGGATCAGGTGGGTGGTGGCTGTGGACAGGTTCAGGTATTATCACCATACCGGTGCAAAGTTGATCACTTTGCTAAATGAAAAAGCTTTCGGGAGCGATTAATTAAGGCCTGGATTCTCAGGGAAATTTACCCAGGTTTTGTATTTATCACCGGATTTTTTCAGGATGTTTTTCCAGAGGTTATTGTCAGGCCCCTTCATGATCTGTTCCGCATTCATCTCCGATACCAACCATGCATTTTCAGATAACTCATTGTCGAGCTGGTTAGGGGACCAGCCCGCATAACCGAGGAAGAACCTGATCTCCTGGCCCTTGATCCTGCCTGATGTGATCATCTCCTTCACCACATCAAAATCCCCGCCCCAGTAAAGATTATCCATTACCTGGACTGAATTGGGGATTGCCGTTCCAAGGGTGTGTATGTAATGAACGGTATTGGTATTCACCGGCCCTCCAATGGATATCTCTGTTTCGATTTCGGGAAAGTCTGACAATACATCATTGACAGACAGGTCTACGGGTTTATTTAATACAAACCCTACGGAGCCTTCCTTGGTGTGTTCGGTAAGCAGCACAACTGAACGTCTGAAATAGGTGTCGTTCAGAAATGGTTCGGAAATCAGGACCCTGCCCTGCTTCGCAACCTTGTTGTTTTCTATGTTAAAAAAATCAATATCCAGTTCCATATTCTGCTGAATATTTGACTTGCAATATATCCAAATATTTAACAAATATAATACAGAGTGCAAAGGTTTTTTATAATTCACCGGAAATTTATAGTGAATGACCGTCTCCCATCCATTAAATTCTTTTACTATCTTTCCGTTCTGTTTTCACTGCTATTGATGGATGAAGTAAAGAAAAGGCCCACACTTCTGCAGGCATTAATCCCCATAATCTGCCTGATATTCATGCTATCACTGAACGTTTTCATTTATGGTGAAGATACTTTGTCCGGTGCCAACCAGATCGCCCTGCTCCTTTCAGCGGCCATCGCCGGGATAATTGCCATACGCCTGAAACTGACCTGGTCAGCGATCTTATCCCAGATAGTCACAAGTATCGGTTCCGCCATGCCATCCATACTCATCCTGTTGCTCATCGGGTCACTGGCCGGTACCTGGATGATAAGCGGTGTTGTCCCCGCCATGATCTACTATGGCCTGAAGATCATTCATCCCAGTATCTTCCTTTTTGCTGCGGTAGTCACATGCAGTATCGTCTCCCTGGCCACCGGAAGTGCCTGGTCCACCGTTGCTACAGTGGGTGTCGCATTACTTGGCATTGGACAGGCCCTGGGTTTACCTGTCGGACTCGTTGCAGGGGCCATCATTTCAGGGGCTTATTTCGGGGATAAGATGTCCCCCCTCTCAGATACGACCAACCTGGCACCTGCCATGGCAGGCACGGATCTTTTCACACATATCAGGTATATGATGATCACAACGGTCCCGAGCATGACCCTTACCCTGATCATTTTCCTGCTAATAGGTTTTGTGGCCAATTTTGAAAATGACGGGGCCAATGTCCAGGCCGTTCTTGAACAGATCCAGCTTAACTTTTATATCTCCCCGGTGCTGCTGATCGTACCGGTACTGTTGATCCTGGTCATTGTAAAAAAAATTCCTCCACTGCCTGCCATTCTGTTTGGTGTACTCCTTGGTGGTTTGTTTGCTGTCATATTCCAGCCCGGGATCATCCGGAACGTTGCCGGTGATTCCTATGGTTTTCTCATGGGTTCCTATATAGCGGTCATGCAGTCGATGTTCGGGGAAATCAGCATCATGACAGAAAATGATATCGTAAACGAACTTTTAACCACCACGGGTATGGCAGGCATGCTGGATACCATCTGGCTGATCCTTGTGGCCATGGTGTTTGGTGGCGTGATGGAATCAGCGGGTCTGCTCATGAGGATATCTGAAGCCATCATCAGGTGGGCCCATTCCACAGGATCACTTGTCGCATCCACGGTGGTAACCAGTATTTTCTTTAATATCACCGCATCGGACCAGTACATAGCCATTGTGGTACCCGGAAGGATGTATGCCAAAACATACCGGGAGCGGGGCTATAAACCGGAACTGCTGAGCCGGACACTGGAAGACGGAGGGACCGTCACTTCCGTCCTTATCCCATGGAATACCTGTGGTGCCACCCAGTCCAGGGTCCTCGGAGTATCCACATTTACTTACCTTCCCTATTGTTTTTTCAATATTATCAGTCCCTTTATGACCATCCTTATTGCTTCCATCAATTACAAAATAAGGCGAATAGACAAGGATGAGGTTCAGGAGGAATGAAGGCAGTAATCAGAAAATACGTGGATATTTGGCCGGATTGAATTCATGCATCATTTCATAGAGGGTCTCAAATACATCTTCGGCACTTGGATTGGAAAAATAATCACCGTCTGAACCATAGGCAGGCCTGTGGTCACGCTGTGATATGGTCCTGGGCTGCTGGTCCAGGTACTCATAGGCACCCTGTTCCTCGAGCACTTTCTGCATCATGTATGCCGTGGCTCCACCGGGGACATCTTCATCGA
>JAZGGT010000265.1:0-14161 GCA_036480555.1 Bacteroidales bacterium
TTGGGGGATTGCTGATGTTGATATTTGTCCCAGATGGACCCTATAGGAGATCCACCCAGAAACTGGATTTATCTGCTTCGTATAAAGTTTTCAGGAATCAGAACTTCAGATCTGCAGCATTCGGATATTTTGGTCATATGTGGGAATTATACGCATTCTGGGCCTTTGTACCTTTAATGTTGACCACTTATATGAAATTGCATCCGGGATCAAAGTTCAACATCCCGATATTGTCCTTTCTGATCATCGGTCTTGGCGGATTAGGCTGTGTAGCAGGTGGGTATATATCACAGAACCTGGGCACTAAAAAAACTGCTTCATTGGCTTTGTTCATGTCCTGTGCATGTTGTCTTTTATCTCCGCTTGCATTTATTACTGAATCAGAAACTGTATTAATAGGTTTCCTTATTTTATGGGGGTTATTCGTGATAGCAGATTCTCCCTTATTTTCAACACTTGTAGCTCAAAATGCTCTAGAGGAAGCGAAAGGGACTGCATTAACAATTGTTAATTGCATTGGGTTTTCAATAACCATCATCAGCATTCAATTGATCAATATGCTAAGCGATTCGATGAATCCAAAATATATTTTTATGTTACTGGCATTCGGTCCCATTTTAGGATTATTTGCGCTATATGAGAATAAAACAGTTGCACCCAAAAATGCATAAATTTCAGGACCATTTCGGGCAATTCGTTTAAATTATGGCTATTTTTGTAATTGACCAGCTAAAAATAAGCGATTTGCTATAAGTCAAATAATCTTAATTTGTAGCATCTCAGAGGTAACAGACAGTATAAAGAATATTTATGCGGTTAAGTATTGAACAAAGGGCGATAATTGGAAGAATAGCCATCAGACATTTTAATAAAGATGTTAAAGTTTATCTTTTTGGCTCCAGGATCTATCCAGAACAAAAGGGTGGGGATATTGATCTATTATTGGAAGGGGTACCGGAGGAGTTAACTGCTTTTAAGAAAAAAATTGCTTTTATCGTTGATCTTAAGAAAAATCTGGGGGATCAAAGAATTGATGTTGTAATTAAAAGTGACGATTCTCCTAGATCAAAGTTTCAGCAGATCGTTGAAAAAACAAAAATCCCAATAAGCTGAATAAAGATTTCAAATACAAATTGGAAACGGTTCTTGAAGTATGTGGTAAACATAACCAGCGCATGCAATATGCGCTTAATTTTTTACAGGAAATACTTCCCTTAAAATCAAAATCTTATTTGGAACTGTCTCAAGAACAGATCAGCCATGCTGATCAGTTGATCTATAGGTTTTCTCAGCTTCAGGATACCATCGGGAACAAATTGTTCCCTCTCATTCTTCAGGGACTTGGTGAATATTCTCCAAACATGCCATTTATTGATATCCTGAACCAACTTGAGAAATTATCAGTGATTGAGAGCACTGAGCATTGGCTTAGCTTGAGAGAGATCCGAAATCTGGTAACTCACGAATATCCCGGCAATGAAAAAGAAATTGTTGATGCATTAAATGAACTCCATCAGCAAACTTTTTACCTTTCCTCAACCCTGGATAACCTGATGCTTTATATCAAAAATAGAAAGTGGATATAAACACCTGTTACTGTGATTCTTAAATCCGAAAGATTGTAGAAGGAAAGCTATCCGATAGACCTGTTGTCAAACATCCCGGGAAGCCATGCGGATGATATACACCCATGATATCATATTTTAAAAATCAATAACTTGCTATCACTTCTTATGGTGCCAAATTAACAAAATTTTAAACTCATGGAAAACACAAACAAATCACCTTCCAGACGAAATTTTCTAAAAGGAGTGGCATTCAATGCTGCTGCTTTATCAGCCTTACCCGTAGGAGTCCTTGCAAGCGATTTCGTATCTCCAGATCCAATTAATAAGGATAAAGCTCCCAGACTACCGCTTAAGATAATGATGACGTCTGGATTACCTGATCCCTTTCAGAAAAAATTGATGAACATCTCGCCGGAGATCCAGCTGATTGAAAACGAAGGGGCCATTGGTGAGGTGAACGCATGGTATGGCAGTATTAACAGTGAACAGTTCAAAATGGCTCCCAATCTTGACTGGGTTCACAGTACCTCGGCAGGTGTAGAACGGTATCTCTTCCCCGAAATGCTTCAAAGCGATGTAGTACTGACGAATGCAAAAGGATGTTACGGACCTGCTATCGCTGAACATACATTCGGTCTGCTTTTTTCACTTACCAGAAAAATAGGTTCCCAGACCAGGAATATGTCCCAGGGCAGATGGGAGCGTGAGGATAATATGTTTGAACTGAAAGGAATGACTGTGGGTATAGTGGGACTTGGAGGTATTGGCAGCCAGGTCGCCCGCCGTGCCCGTGCCATGGACATGGCTGTAATCGCTGTAGATATACTTCCAAAATACAGGGAACAGATAGGTGATATCTGCGATGAGATCAGGCTGGTCCAGGATGACGGCCTCTCCTGGTTATTGCCTAATTCAGATGTAATTGTCATTTCTGCTCCACATACAAAAGTCAGTGAAGGAATGATGGGTGCAGAACAGTTTGGTATGATGAAGAAGAGTGCGTATTTTATCAATGTTGCCCGAGGCAAGATTGTGAAAACACCAGCTCTCGTTGAAGCATTAAAATCCGGACAGATTGCCGGAGCCGGACTGGATGTTACAGATCCTGAGCCCCTGCCATCAGATCACGAATTGTGGAGCTTCCCAAATGTGATCATAACTTCCCATATAGCAGCCCGTTCACAGTATAACCGAGAGAGATTATATTCTGTTTTTGTAGAAAATGTTCATCGATATGTGAATGGATTTCCAATGATGAACCTGGTGGACAAGGAACTGGGCTTTTAATCAGGTTAATAAAGAAACCCTGTTATGAAAAATCATCTTATATTATTTGCTCTGATCATTCTTATCGCAGCGATACCTTCCATCACCATTGCCCGGTCAGGAGACCCGGTACCAGGTGCGGAAGAGCACTTCCAGGTTAGTAATATTCTGCTGATCGTAGGTGACGAAAATGGCAAATCAGAACCGGGCAACGGAATCGGAGACGTCTTCATCCGAAACCGCCTTGAGAAGGTGCTGGGTCATAAGGTATTTCTGGGCATTGACAGCGCCCCATCTGAAGAACTGTATGCGGCTTCTGCAGAGGCTGATCTAGTGATCGTTTCAGAATCTTCAACCTCGAGAAAACTGCAAGACAAGCTGAAATCCGTCATAACACCGGTCATAAATTATGAGTCATTTATCCAGGATGAAATGGGGTTGACTGCAAAGGAACCTTCCGGTGATCCCGGGGAACCTGATGATTACGCTTATGGCGTCAGGAATAAAGATTCAAGTATCGACATCATAATGCCTGATCATCCACTGGCTGCTGGATTGGAAGGTACTGTAAAGGTCTATCAGGAACCCAAACAAATCACCTGGGGTAAGGTTGGAAAGAACGCAAAAGTGATAGCCACCCTGACGGGCGAGAAGTCCGCGGCGGTAATCTATATTTACGATCAAGGTGCCAAGCTATTTGACGGAACTACAGCAACCGGTATGCGAATTGGCATCTTCCTGGAGGATGACGATGAAACGGGTACAGCCAACCTGATGACCGTGGAAGGATTAAGCCTGTTCGATGCAGCTGTAAAGTTCGCCCTGGAATCGGAAAACGTAAACTGAAAAGTCATGAAAAGTAACCGCAGGAATTTCATTAAAAAAGGTACCACCCTGGCAGCATTATCTGCTATTGGAGTAGGTACATCAGGTCTGGCTGGTTTAAGCAGCTGTAAAAACAGCAGTACATCTAAAGCTTCAGTGTTGGATGAAGTTCAGAAGGAAGTTGAATGGCCAATTACTGAAGGTCTGAATACGCCGAAGTTGTGCACAGGCATTTCCCGCAATGCTGAAAAAGGCGATATGCGAAAGATGAAGCAGATCGGGATCGATCATGTGCTGATGGGCGGGGGCCCGATCCCCTGGAAGGAGAACGAACTAAGAGCTACCATGGATCGGTTTAGGGAAGAAGGCCTGACCGTCCTTAATATGATGATTGGCGGATATCCGAATACCATCTACGGTCGGGAGGGTCGTGACGAGGAGATTGAAAAAGTCCAGGAGTCTATCCGCGCAGCAGGTGCAGCAGGACTGCCTGTCGTTGAGTATAACTTCTATGCTGATCGCCTCATGGAGGGTTACTATGCCGTGGAGGGTCGCGGCGGTGCTGGTCATACAGCCTTCGATTACGATCCGGTGAAAGACCTGCCGCCCAAACCGGAGGTGGGAATACATAACAGCGATGAGCTTTGGGCCAACATCACGTACTTTCTCAAGGCAGTGATCCCGGTTGCAGAGAAGGCTGGTGTCCGTATGGCCTTACACCCAAACGATCCCCCCATCCCTGTCAGTCATGGCTCTGCTCAGATTATGGCTACCCTCGACGATTGGAAACGACTGATTGAGATCCTAGACAGCCCATCAAACGGCATCACTTTCGACCCTGGTGTTACACGAGAGATGGGTGAAGATCCTGTGGAGGTTTGCAGGTACTTTGGGACCCGTGACCGGATCAACCACGCCCACTACCGTAACGTCCTTGTCGAAAAACCGTATGTAAAATATACAGAGGTTTTTCCTGATGAGGGCCAGGTGGACATGTTCAACGTCATGAGGGAACTGATCCGGAACGGTTATAAGTATGGCATCTATCCGGAACATCCGCGTGCCCTCGACCATGACAGGGAGCACCCTCGGGGCATCAGAGGGGGATACCCCGGCGGTGGCGGCTTTACAGGACTGACCTTCAACGTAGCTTTCGCCCGTGCAATGTTGCAGGCGTCCTTGTCTATGCAGGAAAGCCAGGGTTAATTAATATTTATTAACAAGATCTTTTCATCTTGCTCGACATCTTTTCTTTCCAGGTGTTCGAGTTTCTCAAAGATCGCATTATTAGTTTCAAGCATTTTACGCATGCGTTCAAATACACGCATGATCTGGAAGTACGCCTGACAGCATTGCTACCCCCAGTTCGTAAAGACATACGGTAATGAACCTCCAAGATGTTGTCTTGATGGTATCGCATTTTGCGATACCATGATGTCAACTTCTTCATTAGTAAGTTGAAACATAAAATGGGATGGGAACTTCTCTATATTTCTTTTCAACTGTTCCCGTAAACGAATGGCCTTTACATCAAATAACTCAGCCAGGTCTCTGTCTAACATAATCTTTACACTTCTGATAAAGAAAATCTTATTTGTGATTACTTCATCAGGCAACAATATGTTGTCATTATTTTCAGTCATGTGAACAACTGAAAATATTGTATACACAGAACTTCATATACATTAATGACAAAACCTCGGTAAAATCATTTACAGGGTTTATAGCGAGAGGGGGATTTGAACCCCCGACCTCATGATTATGAATCTAAGGATCAGTATCTATAATGGAAATTTTTTACAGAGCATTCTGCAATGCCAGGAACAATCCGCGGTAGTACTTCATGAACCTTACCGGGTCATCATTCCCGGATATTTCAGCATTGCAGTAACCGGTAAAATTGTTTGCTGAAAGCAAGCTGAAAAGCTGCCGGTAAGGGTACTCATCCCAGAGTTCATGAATGTGGAGGCTCCGGATCCGGTCCTTGATCGAATTAAAATTGTATTCGAGGCCCTGCCCTTCTGTATCTTTGGCGTCACAGTTCCAATTTACATATACATGAGGGCTCTCTGAATAGTCAATGATCTTTTTTATGACAGGGATTCTGCTCGTTCTTTTCCCATGGACGCAGACCCGTATCTCAACGCCATGATTGTAAGCAAATTCGCCTACTTCGGCCAGTGCTTTCCCGATCTGCTCCATGGTTTGTTCCTCCGGCACTCCTTCTGGAAGATCATTGGGAAAGACCCTGAAACCCAAGGCACCCACATCGCGGGCCAGCAGGGTATATTCTTTTGTTCCTTCTATGTTTTGTTTTAAATCCTCAGGATCTGGTGAGTGGTACTTGAAAGCACTGGCCAGGCTGATGGCCTCCAGGGGGGAGTCTTCGAATCGCTTTTTTACCTCTTTACGCTCATTTTCACTCAGTGTTACTTCTATGCCATGGGCATGTGTTGTACGCAATTCCACAGATTGGTAGCCGGCTTCACTTAAATTCTTGATAATGGTGTCAATGTCCCATTCCTTCGCGAGGGTATAGGTCATAACTCCCAGTTTCAGAGGATTCTCATTCAGTTTAAATGAATCATCCTTATAAGACGGGGATGCACTGTTTAATTTTCCGGGCATAGCAATAGCTGTTCCGGATAATGCAGCGGTTCGGATAAAGTTCCTTCTGGAAAAAATATTTTTCATGACTTTTTTAGTTTATAATTAGAGTTATTCTATACTTCTTTAGGCATGATATATGGCGCACGGTAATCCCTTGTCAGGTATGCATCTGCTTCCTTGTCCTTGACAAATTTTTCAGTTTTAGGGTCAAAGGTAAGTTTGCGTCCAGTCCGGTAGGATATATTTCCCAGATGACCTAGGGAGGCAGACAAATGGCCTTCTGCAATATCGCAATCGAGATCCTCCACTTTCCTGCTTCTGACGCAATCAACGAAGTTCTTCCAGCCATTGGTTTTTTCTTCATCGGGGAGATCGTCATCAGACATAGCGGGACCTGGTTCATTATTTTTGCCAAAATAGGTTTTAAAGCTGCCTCCGGTGAGAGCCATCCATCCCTCGTCACTATAAATGAAAGTACCGTTATGTTTCTCCACTCCTTCGGGATTGGTATAAAGGCTTCTCACTTCATTCTGAATGATCTTACCATCCCCGTATTCATAGATGGCTGACAAAACATTGGGCACCTCCTGGTCGTCCTTCCGTCCGTAGAGCCCTCCGCTGCAATGTACCTTCACGGGATGAGTATCAATATTCATTGCCCAGCGGGCCCCATCCATCCTGTAGATACCGTTGTTACCGAATTCAGTTGTGCCGGTATCCCAGCACCAGTGCCATTGGTAAATATACCTGTTTTCATTGAAGGGGCGGTATGGAGCGGGACCGAGAAACATATCCCAGTGCACTCCCTCGGGAATGGGACTATCTTCCATATGCCCGATGCTTACACGGTGCCGGAAAACAATTCCCCTGGCCATATAGACATCGCCTAGTTTGCCATCGGCAATAAACTTAACACCTGCTTTTGTAGCCTTGCTGCTTCGCCAGGTTATCCCGTTCTGAACTATACGATCGTATTTCCTGGCGGCCTCTATCATTTTTTTTCCTTCGGCAACTAGCTGATGTGCAGGTTTTTCCACGTAAACATCCTTCCCTGCCTGGCAAGCCCATACGGTCTGGAGGGCATGCCAGTGGTCAGGTGTAGCCACAGATATTATATCAATATCCTTGTCCTCTATCAGTTTGCGAAAATCAACCTCCGTCCTTGGTTTATACCCAAAAAGTTCCTCCACTTCGGCTGAGGCTGCCGGTAACAATCTTTCATCTACATCGCAGATAGCAGTGACCCTTACATTGGGGATATCGGCATAGGTATTCACATGCACCATGCCACGGCCACCTATCATTCCCCTGACCCTCGGCCGGTTCTTTCCGCTGATTCCGACAACTGCCACATTCAGGGTATCATTAGGACTTCTGTTCACAAAATCCTTAATAGCAACAGGTGCTACGGCCATCATACCGGTAGTATAACCAGCGTTTTGAATAAATTTTCGCCTATCCATTTTTAGTATTTTATAGTTAATATGCCATTATTAAATGAAAAGAAGGTTAATCCCTGGAGGCTTCCATTCATGTTGCAGATTTATTCATCCGAAGTATATCACAACAAGAATAAAAATACAGAAATTTAATTTGCCGGATACTGATGATTGAACAAAAGTCTATAATTGATTACAAAATCAACTAATTCAATTCAGTAATTTTACTTATTGCATACAGGGGGAGGTTTGTCATCCAGTCTTCTTTTCGAAAATCTGACATGGACGTTCGGATAGCCAACTGTGGAGAATATTTTTGACAATATGTTTTCAGGCTTTTTGCCTGTAGGTTTTCCTCTGATTTTACTTCAACCGGAATAACATCACCTGAGTGCTGAATTAGAAAATCAATTTCGGATTTTGATTTTTCGGCTGACCAATAATAGATAGCTAGATCTTTCTTTGGTTTCAATTGTTGTAAAACGAATTGCTCTGTTAATGCTCCTTTAAACTCCTCAAAAATTGAATTTCCCTCGAGAAGCGTCCGAACATCAATATCTCCCATTGCACACAATAATCCAACATCTGTCATAAATAGTTTAAAAGCTCCATAATCTTCATAGGATTTTAAAGGTATTCCGGGTTTGGATACTCTGGTAACCTTGTGCACTAATCCACAATCCACTAGCCAGGACAATGCTAATTCATAATCTTTTGCCCTTGAACCTGGCTTAACTGCTTTATAGATGAATTTTTTATTTTCTTTTGCTAATTGCGCAGGAATTGTGTTCCATAGCATCCTGATGCGTGGGACTATTTCATACGGGGCATGTTTGGAGAAATCATTTTCATAGGCTATAAGTAAGCGTTTCTGAATTGACCTGACCTCCCGGAAATCATTTTTCTCTTTGTAAGAAAGAACCGACTCAGGCATACCACCGACATAGTAATAAATGCGAAGGTATTGGATAAACTTTGATTTGAAGCTCTTTATCAAAGTCCAATTCTTTTTGTCAATCAAATTAAGCAGAGGTTGTTGATCCATAGCTATTAGGAATTCCTCATAACTTAGAGGGAACAGATCCATGAATTCAACCTTCCCAACGGGAAAAGATGTTTGCTTATGCAGTGAAACTCCTAGTAAAGAACCTGCTGAAATAATATTATACTGAGGTGCATTTTCATTGAAGTACTTCAACGAAGTTATCGCTCCATCTGCCTCCTGAATCTCATCAAAAATAATTAGTGTACTCTCAGCCTTAATCTGCACGCCGGCTTCAATTTGTATAGCTGCTATGATGCGTTCGATATCAAAATCATCAGCAAAAAGTGAATTTAGGGACTTTGAATCTTCAAAGTTTACATATGCTGTCTGATTATATTCGTTTTGGCCAAACTCCTTCATAAGCCAGGTTTTACCAACCTGACGAGCACCCCTAATAATCAACGGTTTACGACCTGGTCTGGATTTCCAGTTTTTCAGGTCTAACATTGCTTTCCTTTCCATAGCCTATGAATTATTACATTTTATCGAATGTCTTTTTGTACAAATATACATTTTTTCGGATGTCTTTTTGTATTTTTCCACATTAAATCGAATGACATTCAGATCTCATTAATGAATTACTTAATGCTACATATGCATCAAATGCTGTATATTAATGCCGTTATAAATGGGTATACTTCAATGTTACACACAAAGAAATTATTGATCAGCATTAGTTCCATAATGATATTTTTGCTCGTTTCCTCATTTCATGTCGGGGAGGGAGGAGGAAATTCCCTCAATATTACAAGGAAAGGCATAGAAATAGACAATTTAACTTTAATCAATTCTGTAGCCCCTTTCCCATCCCAATGGTTCTCATCAGACCCGGTGAATGAAAGGGCTCAACGATTAATGGACAAGTACCTGCTTTCCATTTTAGACTGGGATGATATTCTATTGAAAGAATTTAAAACAGTGCCAGGATTTAGTGACATGGGATACTATGGTGATGGCAGGAATGTCGAGAACGCAATCAGACCGATATGCTATGCAGCATTTACAAATGCATTCCTTTCAAAAATTAATAAACCTCCGGCAGGCACAAAAATTTCAGAAGACAGGCGTATCCAAATGAAAGATTGTGCGATAAAAGCCATACGTTACTTAACTCATTCACATGTAACGGGAGAAGGGGAATGTGCAGGTGGAGGCAAATGGGGTAATCAATGGCAATCTTCACTATGGACGCGTGCAGCAGCTATGGCAGGATGGATACTCTGGAAAGACCTGGATCAAACACTGAAAATAGATGTGGCCAGGATGCTGGAGTATGAAGCAAACCGGTTTATTGATGCAGAGCCCAGAAATCAGGAATATGATAATACCGGTGCTGAGGAGAATGCCTGGAACTCCCATTGCACATCTCTGGCTTTCAATATGATACCGACCCACCCTAACCGGGATAAATGGGATAAGGCAGCAAAGAAATTTATGTATAATAGTTATTCTGTTGCGGCTGACCTTAAGGATACTACCATTGGTGATAACGATAAAATGATCAAAGAATGGGTATCTACCATTAATGCACACCCGGATTATACATTGGAAAACCATAGCCGTATACACATTGGCTATTTAAAAACAACACTTACCATGCTTTTGGAAAATGCACTTAACTATGAATTGATGGGGAATCAAGTGCCTGCAGCCATGTTTCATAATGTGCCCGAAGCTTTTGAGATCATGAAAAAATCCATGATGAAAGATGGAGCTGCAGTTTTCTGGGGTAGTAATGACTGGAGGGTAATACATACCCAGGCCACTGATATTATATCTTATGCGGTAATCAGTTTACTGAATGCTGACAGGGCAGCAGCCTATTTAGAAGATGTTGCAATAGATTATATGCGTTCGCTCCAACAGCATAATAACGGATATTATAATTTCAGAAGAGACCTCGAGTGGTCTGGCTTTGCCGCTACCCGAATGATAAATGCCTATCTATTGCATGCCATCCAGGGTGAAGGGAGTCCCCCGCTTTCAGAAGAGGAATATGACAACCTGTATAACAATGTAAGCTATTTTCCTTACGGTAAAACAGTTATACATCGTACTTCTACAAAATTTGCGTCATTTTCATGGAATGCATACTTTCTGGCCCTTTCATTGAATAAAAATGGCAACTGGCAGAACTGGCCACGTGAGTCTTCCTATTTAGGCCTTATCAATGGATCAGAGGCTGGAAGGAAGGAGGTCAGTATTGAAAGTATTCATCCTGAATTAAATGAAAACGGATTTACAATTACAGGGAGGCTCAAACGTAATGCAAATGAGTTAAGCCTGATTCAGAATGTTTCATTTACTTCATTACCTGGAGATATTACTGTTTATATAGAACGATTAACGAAGGTGTCAGGATCAATAACATCCCGGGAAACAGGGTTGGTTGGGCATGAATTTGAACTCTACGAACCTGAAAGGATATTATATATCGAAGATGGTACCGCGATAGTCTCCATAAATGGGAATGAATCCATAAAAATGTACTCCAACTGGTTGAATATAGGAGGTAAAATAGGATATGTTGTTTGCCGTAACGGGGTGGATAATATGATGACATACCATTATTCTACTGAAAGAAATCGTAACTGCGACTATATCAATTTAATTGGTGAAACAGGTTCTGAATGGATAGGTGACTGGGCTTGTGTTGTAACTTTTTTAAATCAGGATGAGGTCGGGACTGCCACCTGGGCTGAAAAGGTAGTTTTTAATGTGGATGGAAATTCTGCAACATGTAAAATTGGGGATCAAACAGTTTCGGTGGATTTTAAGGATGGAAAGGACAGTCCTTAACTTTATGTGACATCATGATGGGATAATCAGAATATTTAATACCGAACAGGTATATTTTGCATCCTTTTGATTACATTTAAATACAAATTGTAAGAACATGGAATTTTTATTCGAAACCTGGTGGCAGGGCATGCTGGTAGCTGAAAAAGTATACTGGTTAATTGCCATTCCTTTCACCCTGATTTTCCTGATCATTTTGGTCATGACTTTAATTGGAGGTGATTTTGACAGCGCCACAGCTGACATGGATGTGGATATGGAGATGGATACAGACACGGGAATGGATTTTCAGTACCTGAGCATAAAAAACCTCGTCGGGTTTTTTACCATTTTTGGATGGACGGGAGTAGCCTGTCTGGCTTCCGAGAAAAGCATGGTCTTCACTGTTATTGTATCTATCCTGGCCGGCCTTCTGATGATGATCATCATGTCCACGATTGTCTATTTGATGGGTAAACTCACTGAACAAGGCAACCTGAACCTGAAGAATGCCATCGGGAAGATTGCTACTACCTACCTGACTATTCCGGCAGGAAGGAAAGGAATGGGTAAAATACAGATCAAGGTTCAGGGATTCAGGACCCTTGATGCCATAACCGACGAGCAGGAGGATATTAAAACAGGAGCTGTAGTGGAGGTGGTTGATGTCATTAACAATCAAGTATTATTGGTAAAACATAGTAAATAATTCTAATTCTAAAATATTATGGGTCAGTATATTGTTGTAGTTGTCAGCCTGGGAATACTCTTTGTTTTCATCCTCCTTATCAGCTTCCTCAGAAGGTATAAAAGATGTCCTTCGGACCGGATCCTGGTTATTTATGGTAAAATCGGTCAAGGAAAAGAGGGCGAATACAGGTCCTCCAAATGTATTCATGGGGGTGCATCATTTATCTGGCCTGTGATACAAAACTATGCCTTTCTTGATCTTACTCCCATCCCAATTGAAATCAGTTTGAGAAGTGCGCTGAGTAAACAGAACATCAGGGTTGATGTCCCCTCCATCTTTACTGTTGGGATCACTACAGAAGCAGGTGTTATGACGAATGCTGCAGAACGATTACTGGGATTGAGCCAGGAAGAGATCAGCAATCTTGCAAAGGATATTATCTTCGGTCAGTTGCGTCTGGTTGTCGCTACGATGGACATTGAGGAGATAAACAGCAACAGGGACCTTTTTCTGGAAGCGGTTTCAAGTAATGTGGAGGCTGAACTGAAAAAGGTTGGACTGAAGCTGATCAATGTAAATGTTACAGATATTAATGATGAATCCGGATATATTGAAGCACTAGGTAAGGAGGCGGCTGCCAAGGCCATCAATGATGCCAAGAAGAGCGTGGCAGAAAAGAACAGGGATGGGTCCATCGGCGAAGCAAACGCTATGAAAGACCAGCGCATACAGGTGGCTGATGCCAATGCCAATGCAGTCGATGGAGAAAATATAGCGACAATTCAAATTGCACAGTCCAATGCCGACAGGAGAGAGAAAGAAGCAGAAGCTGAAAGAAAAGCAGTAGCAGCCGAAAAGGTTTACCAGGCCAAAGCACTCGAGGAAGCCTATGTGGCTGAAAAAGAAGCAGAAATAGGCAGGGCACATCGTGAAGAAGCCACCCAGAAAGCCGATATTATTATACCGGTTCAGATTGATAAGGAAAAAATCGAAATAGCGGCTGAAGCTGTAGCCGAGCAAACCCGAAGACATGCCAGGGGTGATGCCGATGCCATTTTCATGAAGATGGAAGCAGAGGGTAAAGGTATCTATGAGGTACTATCTAAACAGGCAGAAGGATTTAAGATGCTGGTAGATGCTGCAGAAAATGATGCACAGAAGGCTGTTCTGTATATGATTGCAGATAAGTTACCCGAACTGGTCAGTAAACAGGTTGAAGCCGTCAAGAACCTTAAAATTGACAAGGTAACCGTATGGGATACCATGTCTGGAGGCGCAGATGGCAAAACCCCTGCTACGGCTAATTTCTTTTCCGGTTTGCTTAAATCAATCCCGCCTCTTGAAGACCTGTTCCAACAGGCAGGTATGAGCCTTCCTGATTACCTGAAGGGTTCCTCAAAAGAGAATGAGGCCACAACAGATGTCGCGGCGGAGGATATGGCTGATACTACAGGACCCGATAAACCTTCAGCATCTGAAGATTCTTCGGAACCCTCATCACCTGATGAACCTGAATTGCCTGAAGAATAAGCAACGGGTACTCCAGACACAAGTTGTATTGTGATATTCAAACAACCGGAAAAATGAAAAATCATAATAGGATAGGATTCCGTGCTATGTTCCTACTTCTGCTGGTTACTGCAGCCTCGTGTAAAAGCAGTGACACATTCATTGATGTGGCCAGGTATGACAGGAAAAGGATTCTGAAGGCTGCGGATCAATATCTTCTTGAAAAACCTGTAACTGTAACGGCTCAGCAATGTGAAAGAAGTACGGGTGGCCTGCATGATTTTTATTCCGAAGGGGATTACTGGTGGCCCGACCCGGAAAATCCGGATGGCCCATATATTAGAAAGGACGGGCAGACCAACCCGGGCAACTTTACAGCACACCGGAAAGCCATGCGAAACCTGAGTATATGGGTCCCTGCACTGGTTGC
>JAZGGT010000266.1:0-9356 GCA_036480555.1 Bacteroidales bacterium
TCGGAGAACCCATAGAAGTCAGCGAATACTTTGCAGCATATCTTGAAAACCAGCCAAAAGCGATAAATATGATACGGGAGAGGCTGGCCGGTGAGATGAAAAAGTACATGATCGATATCCAGTCTGAAGATCATTATGAGATGTACATGTTGCTTCGTTCTGTCTACAACGATGATATGCGGAAACAGACAGGCCATGAAAAAAACACACTCTACAACAGGCTGGTCGCTGACCATCAGATGATCCGAAAACTTTTTAAAGTTGAACAACAGGAAGGTGAAAAGATCGAGGCACTTGATAAATTATGCACTACATACATCGAAGGAGTTAAAGACCTTGGAATGCGCGACTGGCTATTCAAGCATTCCAGATACTCCTGGATCGCCCTGATCCTGGCTGATCTGGGCATACTGGCCTTGCTGCCGGTTTTCATGTACGGTGCTATCACCAACTATTTCCCCTACTGGTTAACAGCGAAATTATCAAAGAAGCTTAAGGATCCTCAGTTCCATAGCACCTTTAAATTTGTCATTGGAATGATCCTATTCCCCCTTTACTATCTGATTTTACTTATCCCCGTTTGGATCCTCACAGATCCAGGATGGATCAAATGGGCCTTTTTAGCAGGCCTGCCCGTGACAGGGTTATTTGCACATACCTATTTCATCTGGTTTAAAAAACTGAGATCCCTATGGAAATACCAGTTACTGACCAGCCGTAAAAATGAGCAGCTTGAATCTCTCAAAAATCTTCGCAAAAATATCATCATAACTGTTGATGAACTCATTCGAAAATGAGCTTCAAAACTTATTAATATAAATTCTGATTTACTTGCTTAACAGCAATTTAACAGTAAAAATGGATTAGAAATAGTATCTTCGCAGAAAATTGTAAAAGCAGAACATGAAGAGAGGCGATCTGAAAGAAAAAATAATCAGTGGCATCCAGCAGATCGGGATTGGTGTGGACAATCTGCGAGAGGCCTGGAAGTGGTATCGTGAGCATTTTGGAATGGACATCAGGGTTTTTGAAGATAACACAGTGGCAGACCTGATGCTGCCCTATACCGGCGGACAACCACAGGCAAGGCATGCCGCCCTGGCTTTAAATCTTCAGGGTGGAGGCGGATTTGAGATCTGGCAGTATACCAAAAGGACCCCGGTACCACCCAAGAACCGTATTCACCTGGGGGACCTGGGCATCAACGCTGCCAAAATCAAATCATCAAACATCAAAGACAGCTATCAGTTTTTTCAAAACAAAGGCATCAGTATTAATGGGATATCAAAAGATCCGGCCGGAGGTGAGCATTTCTTCCTGAAAGACCCATATGATAATCTTTTCCAGGTGGTCGAGGATGATTCGATCTTTCGAAATGAAAAGAAATTAACCGGTGCCACATTTGGTGCCTGGATCGGTGTTTCCGACATCGACCGCGCACGAAAGCTTTACAGCGGGATCCTTGGTTATGATGATGTAATATACGACGTGGAAGAGAAATTTGATGACCTGGCCGATCTTCCCGGAGGTGGACATACATTCAGAAGGGTATTGCTAAAGCATAGCAAAAACGTAAGAGGCACATTCAGCCGTCTTTTTGGTCCCAGCCAGATCGAACTGGTCGAGGTTAAGGACCGCCAGCCAAACAGGATTTATGAGGGCAGGCAATGGGGAGACCTGGGATTCATACACCTCTGTTATGATATTATCGGCATGGATGTATTACGCGAAGAATGTGAGTCAAAGGGATTTCCTTTTACCGTTGATTCTTCCCATAAACATGATGAAACTTTTGACATGGGAGAAGCAGCAGGACATTTCTCATACGTCGAAGACCCTGACGGAACCCTTATCGAATTTGTCGAAAGCCATAGATTGCCTATCATTAAAAAGCTTGGATGGTATATCAATCTCCGCAAAAGGAACCCTGAAAAACCCCTTGCCAACTGGATCCTGAAAGCTATGAAATACAACAGGATCAAGGATAAGAAGAAGAATTAAACCACCCTTGCATTTAGATCAGCTTTGAATTTCTGTCAACTTTATCTGCCGGACTAAATAGCTGGATTTTGTTTCCTTGTCAACAGGCGGTAGAGTACCGGCACAACCAGCAGTGACATAAAGGTTGAAACGAACAACCCGCCAATTATGGTCCACCCCATTGGTGCCCACAGCGTTCCGCCACGAAGCGTCAATGGGAGGAGCCCCCCGATGGTGGTCAGCGTGGTAAGGACTATGGGCGTAAACCTTGTCTCTCCGGCCTCTTTGATGGCAGCAATTTTATCCATACCCTGATCGATCAGCTTATTGATATAATCCACCAGGATGATGGAATTGTTAACAACAATACCGATCAGGCTGATCAATCCGATGAAGGCTGTGAAGGAAAAAGAGTATCCTGTGATAAACAGGGCCAGCACGGATCCGATCATGGCCAGTGGAAATGCAGAAAAGATGATGAATGGCTGGGAGAATGATTTGAACTGTAAGACCAGAACGGCAAAAATAGCAATCAATGCAATGAGGCTTGCCCGTGCCATTCCGCCAAAGCTTTCCTCCCGGCTCTCCAACTCACCGGTAAATGTATACTCATAATCTGCCGGAAGCGGATAATCACGGAACCGTGAATCAAGTGAGGCAGCGATCTCATCCAGGTCATAGCCTTTCCGGATATCCGCTGTCAGGCTTCCGTTGCGGTCCATATCAAAATGTGTGATGATCCCGGGAGCCTCCTTGAGTTCAAGCTGGACCAGCTGCATCAGAGGTATCTGTCGTCCTGAAAGAGAACTGACATAGATCCTGTCAAAATCTTCAAGCCTGATCCGGTCATCGAAAGGAAGCCTCAGGACAATATCATACTCATTCCCGTCCACATCCCTGAAACTGGATACCGGCATACCCGTAATGGCAGTCCGGATGGTCCGGTCAATCTCATAAACCGGCACCCCCAGAATACCTGCCTTGTCACGATTGATGTTGAAAAAGAAGTCTGTACTTGACCTGCTGAGTTGATTATCGATATTTACAAGTCCGGGTTCCTCCCTGAGAAAAGCTTCAAAATCATCAGACAGTTTTTTAAGAACATCCAGATTCGGACCGGTAATTTTAATGACAAGAGGGGCTTCGATGGGAGTGCCCTGCTCAAATTCCTTAACATTGATCCTGGCCCCGGGAAAATCACTGAATAGCTCCCGGAGTCTCTGGATCATTCCATCAAATTGCTCAA
This sequence comes from Bacteroidales bacterium, assembly GCA_036480555.1. Lineage (GTDB taxonomy): Bacteria > Bacteroidota > Bacteroidia > Bacteroidales > SM23-62 > SM23-62. The sequence continues at coordinate 3,227 of JAZGGT010000266.1, forward strand.
TATCATATTCCTCCAGCTCTACATATATTTCTGCGAAATTCCGCTCAAAACGTTTCGGAAAGATGTTGTAGTAGATCCTTGGATTTCCATGCCCGACATTGGTTGCAAAATGTTTAACTCCGCTCATGGTGTCAAGCAATGATTCCACCCTCCTGGCCACTACATCGGATTTATCAATATTTACTCCTTCTGGTGTTTGGATCCTGATCATGAATATCGGTTTCTCTGCCTTCGGGAAGAAACTGACCCCCACAAATTGAAATAGGAACAATGCTCCCACCAGCAATGCGAGTGACAGGATAATGGTTAATCCACGTCTGTGTAAAGCAATATCCAGTGTTTTCCTGTAAGGTCCTTGTATTAAATATTTCAGAAAGGATTTTAAATTGATTTCCCGCCTCTTTCTGGCTTTAGCTGCATGTCTTCTGAGAAAGATACTGGCCAGGTACGGGGTCAGCAACAACGCAATCATCAGGGAAGCAAACAGGGTATAGATAACGGTAACGGGCATGCTCTGAATGAAGCGGCCGGCTTTATCCGGCATGGAGATAATAGGGATAAATGCCAACATGGTAGTAACGGTGGCACTGATAATGGGCCATCCCAGCTGAACACTTCCCCTGACTGCAGCATCCTTATTGGTTTTCCCCATGCCGATAAATCGTTCAATATTTTCAACAATGACGATGGAATTATCCACCAGGAGTCCCAGTGAAATGATCAAGCCGGCGATGGTCATCTGCTGCAGTCCGAATCCTGTCAGGTCCACAAAACCGAGTCCGATCAATATGGAAAGTGGTATGGCAATAATGACAAGAAGAGAGGCCCTGAATCCAAGTGAAAGGAAGATCACAAGCCCGACCAGCAGAATGCCGAAAAAAAGATTAGTCAGAAAACCATTGATTCTTTCATCAACACTGTCTGCCTGGTCAAATACGGTGATGAGTTGCATTTCACTATCCAGTTCGGAGGCATGACGTTCCAGTATCTGGTGAATTTTATCCGTGATCTTAAATATATTATAGCCTTCTTTCTGCTTAATTGTAAGAAAAACAGCTCGCTCCCCATTAAACCTTGCATAATAAATGTTATCAGCGTAATCGAATTTAACTTCGGCTATGTTTTTAAGATAGATATTCCTTCCATTGTAAGAACTTACGACGGTATTGCTTATCTCCTCCATCTTCTGGTAAGATCCGCTGGTTTTAATACTGAAATCCCTTTCACCTATCTTTATACTGCCTCCAGGAATGTTTGCATTATTACTTATAATGGATTTTGTCACCCTGTCTATGGGAATGTTCATCTGTGACATCTTTTCCAGGTCCAGCGATATTCTTAACTCCTGTTCCGGTATGGCCAGCAGTTCAACTTTTTTCACGCCAGGAACCTTTTCAATTCTCTTCTTGAGCTTTTCGGCTTCATCTTCCATTATCGCAAATTCTGCCGTTGCAGAAACTATGCCCAGGTGCATCATAACCACATCTGTACTGTTCCACTCCAGGATCTCCAGGTCATAGATCTCATTCGGCAGGTCATCCCTTATGCTATTTACCTGCTGTACGACCTCATCGAACTTTTCATCCGGATCCGATTCAAATGTAAATTCAACGGAGGTAACCAGAATACCGTCCCGCATGGTTGTTTCCATACGTTTGATATCATCGAGCTCATTAATTGCTTCCTCAAGCGGTGTGGCAATGAGCTGTTCCAGATCGATGGGGTTGCTGCCAGGATAGATGATGATGACGGTGGCTCCCGGCACCTTCAGCGGGGGATCTTCGGATCTGGGCATGGTAAAAAAGGAGCTTATGCCCACAATCATTAAAAGCAGGAAGGCAGTTAATGTAAATTGATAGTTATCAATGGCAAGCCTGAGTATTTTCATTTGTCCTCTGTTAATGATCCGATGCATTAACCTGTATTCTGCTGCCCGGTTTAATGTACTCAGCGCCTTCCACGATGAGTTCCTCTCCGGGAGACAAACCCTCACCCACTACAATACCCTGATCTGTTACGGCCCGGATCAGTATTTTCCTTCGCTCAGGCTGCTGGTCTTTCATTACCAAAACATAAGCGGTTAAGCCGGTCCCATAAATAAGTGATTCCACAGGTATGACCACATGTTTTTCCAGCGCCGCAGGATATATATCAACCTTTGCGATAAAACCCGAAATCAGTTTTTCAGGCCTTCTGGTCATCCGGACTTCAACTTCATAGGTGCCGGTATACGGATCTGCAGAGGTCCCGATTTCCGAGATCACACCAGTAAAAAGTTCGCCAGGATATGCATCGAACCTGACATGGGCAGAATCACGCATGCGTACCCTTACAATATCACGGTCGGTCAGATTTGCCCTGACAACCCAATCACTTCCGGTTGAGGCGAACAAAAAAACCGGATGCCCCGGGGCTATGATCTCATTCGACTCGGCAATTCTTTTCAATATTTTTCCATAAGCGGGTGCACGTATGGTTGAATACTGGAGGTTGAAGTTGGCAATACTTGCATTGGAGCGGGCTATTTCAAGGGCTGTCCCGGCGTTCTCAAATTGTTCAAGGGTCGCAACGCTGTCCCGGTACAGGTTCCCCGCCCGTCCGTAATCCCTTTCGGCCTTTTTCAATGCCAGCTCTGCCTGGTTCACACGCGAATTTATTTCCTCCAGGTTCAATTGGGCCAGCAATTGGTCCTTTCTGACCGATTGTCCCTCGTCGACCATTATTTTTTGGATGATGCCGCCTGTTTTGAAGCTCAATTTAGATTCTGATTTTGATCCCAGCTTCCCTGCGGTTCTCACAGCGATAACAATGATTGTATCAGTGATCCTGATTGTCTCGATGACCACTACAGGTTCAGCTGCTTCCTTTGGATCACTGACTCCACATGCAGCCAGAATCACTAATCCGGCCAGGAAGTACAAAGGCAAAAATGCTTTTGTTGTGTTCATATCTGGTTTGTTGTTGTAATTTATTCATCTTCAAGCGAGTACAGGCAGGCCACCCTTTCCAGCTCTGCATATCTAATATGGAAATCATATTTACTGATGATCAGGAACATTTCAGCCTGTGTCATGGTACTCCTTGCATCGATAAATTCGATCAGGGTTGCCTGTCCCTCGCCATATTTCCTGTTTATCACCCTGAAGGCATTCCTGGTACTTAACAATTCCTCCTTAGATGCCTTCACAGATTCTACCGAGGCGATCAGGTCATAATGTGCTCCAATGGTCTCAAGCCTTATCTGTTTTTCGGCTTCCTCCAATTGAGTATCCCTCAACTGCTGTTCAATGCGGGCTTCACTTATCCTTGCCTTATTCTGGAAACCGTGGAACAGGTCCCATCTGAAGATCAGTGAAGCAAACAGGTAATCCTGTCTCATATTGAACTCATAATTCCTGCCCTGAAACCCGTAATCAACGACAGCATACAGGTTCGGTAACTTATTCATCTGGTTCATACTTAAATTATTTTCAGCGACCCTGCTATAACTTCTCAACATCTCCAGCTCCTCACGGTTAACAACGGCATGTTCAGCCAGGTCATCCAGCAGCAATGTCTGTGTAATGGAATCATACTGTATATCAGTCAGGATCATGGTTTCGAACGGCCTGTTCAACAGGAAATTAAAATAAGCAATGGCAACTTCGTGGTTCTTTCGTGCCTCAGCCTCCTGGCGTTCAAGTTTTGAGAGTTCTGCCCTGGACCGGTAAACATTGTCTATGGTTACTACATTGTTTTCATAGAGGCTTTTATTAACCCGGATATTTTCCACCAGGAGTTCCCTGGTATCATCCACCAGCTGGAGCAGTTTTACTGTTTTCAAGTAATTGAAATAGGCCGTTTTAATCTCTGCAACAAGCTGCCTTTTATAGGCCACGGCATCCGCCATGACAGCCCTGCTCAGTTCTTTATTTATTTTCTGGTTATATATGATTTTTGTATCAATTATGGGTTGGGCCAGCCGGATCTTTGTCTCATGCTCTGTAGGGCGGTAAAAGGCAAATTCCATGTTTGCAATATCCGGGAAGAGATCCTGGTCAAGCAGGTAATTGAGGCTCTGGTAAACCGGGTTCAGCATGGTTCCTACAGGAAACTCGATGATCCGTCCCCCTTCGGCAGCAGTGTACCTGGCGTTCAGGCTGATGTCGGGAAAAAACAGTGCCCTGGCCTGTTTGAGGACCTCCATACTCTTCAGGTAATTAACCTCTTTCTGTTTGAGGGACAGGTTGTTTTGAAGTCCCTCATCAATATAATTATCAAGGGTTTCTTCCTGTCCGGCAGAACTAAGGGCCAGTCCGGATAATATCAGTATTATGAAATTCCTGCTTATTTTCATGACTATTTACTTTATTGGAATGCTTCCCTTGGAAACCAGTTCGAGGTGGGTCTGTAAGATCTCATCGGCTTTCAAGTTGAAGGTCTCGTAAAGATCTGCCTTGTTATTCAAAACGATCAGCACACCCAGCATTTGCGACCAGAGGGTAGCCGAAAACACCTCCGCAGAAAGGTCATCTCTCAATGAACCATCCTGGATTCCCCTGACGACCTGGTGAGTAACCAGGGCAAGAGGAGAGTCCTCTTTCAGGTAGATCTGGAGTTGATCCTGGTCAATGTTCAATGCCTCCATCCGGCTGCTCTCATAATACATGAACAGGCTGAAATAATTCCGTTTTTCCCTGGAAAAGCGGATAAAGGAATTTGCCAGTTCCAGCAAACGCTGGTACCCGTTACTCCCGGCGGACAGGTTTTCTTTCATCATTTTCATCAGGATATCAGATCCCCTCATAAATATGGCGAACTGTAGATCTTCTTTGCTCTTGAAATACAGGTAGAGGGTTCCTTTGCTCAGCTCCGCCATTTCGGCTATTTCATCCATGGTGGCGGACTCAAATCCCCTGGAAAAGAATACCTTCTCAGCAGCATCTATAATATCGTTGCGCCGTTGCAGTTTTTCCCTCTCTTTTCTTTCAGCTATTCCCATATATATGACTCTTGGTTATTATATAATTGTTGTTTTATTATTTGACTGTTAGTCATTTATTAGATAAAGGTAAAACATTCTCAATGAAGAATCCAAATTTTCAGGGAAATCTTTACATAAAAAAATCCGGGTATCTTCCTGGTAGTGGATTCTACAGGAGATACCCGGATCGGGTAAATATTTTATGATGAAATTATTTTGCTGCCTTGTTAAATCTTTCGTTCACATATTCCCAATTGACCACATTCCAGAAAGCGGCAATATAATCGGTTCTGCGATTCTGGTATTTCAGGTAATAGGCATGCTCCCATACATCGATGGCCAGCAGTGGGTATCCCTGATGATCTGCAACATCCATCAGTGGATTGTCCTGGTTTGGTGTAGATGTGATGACGAGCCCGTTTTTGGTCTTTACCAGCCAGGCCCATCCCGAACCAAAACGCGTCGCGGCCGCCTTGGAGAACGACTCCTTGAATTTATCAAAACCACCAAAGCTTTTTTCAATGGCCTTTCCTACATCTCCTCCTGCTGTGCCCCCTCCGTTGGGTGATAAGCTTTTCCAGAATACTTTATGGTTATAAAAGCCCCCGCCATTGTTGCGGATGGCCACAGGCTGCTGGCTGACCTTTTTGAACAGATCCTCGACAGAGGCATCTTCCAATCCGGCGGATTCTAGGGCTGCATTGAATTTCCGGGTATAACCTGCATGATGTTTACTGTGATGGATCTCCATGGTCATGGCATCAATATGTGGTTCCAGGGCATCATAGGCATAATCCAGTTTTGGCAGGATATATTCATCCCCGGCCGTTGAGCCTTTTGCCATCGCTGATACAAGGCTTCCCGGCAGGGACGTGGCCACTGTTCCACCAAGAGCCAGGATTGCACTGTTTTTCAGGAAAGTACGTTTGTCCATTTTCAGGTTTTTTAATGTTACGCGAGCAAATATAGTACTTTATCTCCTTATTTAAAATCATTTTAAATAAGAAGCCTGAGCAGAGGGCATTTTTAACATATTATTAAAGAATTATGTCCTGATCAGAAACAAAAATTACCACAAACCGTAATTATGACCAGGATTGAATAGGGGGATTGATCCCCCTGATTGAAACATTGATCAAATAATTTAACCCTTTCGCCATCTGTTAT
>JAZGGT010000267.1:0-2934 GCA_036480555.1 Bacteroidales bacterium
TTTCTCGACGAGTAGCATGGAGATAGTCCCGGCCATCGGGGCATGGATGGATGTTTTGATAAGATTTTCCTGGGCTTCGGAGAGGGCTGCTTCAGCACTTTTTACTGAATATTTAGCTGCATCCAGCTCGGCCTTGGCAATATGGTACGCTGACAATGCCGTTTCATAAACAGATTCTGATATGGCCTGTTGTTCCCAGAGTTTTTTATTCCGGTTATAATCCAGTTCCTTCTGGATGTATTGTGCTTCTGCCTGTGAGAAACGGGCTTTGGATGAATTAAGCGAAGCCAGCGAACGATCACGGGCTGAAATGTAAACTTCCGGTTTGATGCGGGCCAGCATTTGACCTAATTTGACCATATCGCCTTCTTTGACTTTCAGATCGACGATTTCACCCGAAACATCCGGACTGATAATTACTTCTGTTTCAGGTTGTATCTTACCGTTTGCGGTAATTGTTTCGATAATATCCCTTCGTTTTGCTTTTTCAACTGCCACCTCTATAACTTCCTCTTTCCCAAACCATCCAACCTTCTTGCCAACAACCGCAAGCACGATTAAGACAACAACGGCAATTAGGGAATACCGTAATAATTTCTTGGTTTTCATTTATTCTGTTCTGTTTATAGGTTATTGGTATAGTATGTTTTTTGCTTTAAAGTCTGATAGGTACGCCCCTGTAAAAATCCAGCACCTTCATCTTGAATATATAGTCATATTTGGCCTGGAGAAGGTCAGATTGGGTATTGGTCAGACGGGTCTTCTCAATGTTATAGTCAACCGTATTTACCAATCCCACTTCATACTTCCCCTCGGTATACTTGAATGATTCTTCCATTGAGACCAGCGCAGTTTCTGTGGCCATGTAAGCCCTGCGGGCTGCCTTGGCATCTGCGTAGGCCTGCTGGATGCTTTTATACAGGTCCATCTTGGTGGTTTCCAGGGTCAGTTCATAATTCAGCACGTTTAGTCTGGCATTGCTGATGTTCGTGCTGATCATCGTCTTGTTAAATATCGGGATGTTCAATCCAAAGGTAAGGGCTATATTCCGATTATCTTTCATCTGGTCCCAGAAGGGATAATCTTCCCAGATAGGGTTAAATTCGGGGTCAAGACCAAGCACTTGCTGCCTTGCATCTGAGTACCCGGTGGCATAGGAACCTCTCAGTGTCAGGCTTGGACTGCGACCTCCCTTGGCTATGCTAAGTCCTTTTGCGGCACTTTCTACCTGAAGCTCTGCACCACGTATCCTGGGAAGTACGTCTAAACCATCCTGGTATACATCTTCAACTGTAAGGCGTATCGGATCTCTGGCAACATCACCGAATTCCGGGATCTCAATCATAAAATCCCCTACAGAATCGAGATCCAGCATTTGTGTCAGGGTAAGGTAGGAGATCTCCAGAGCATTCTCGGCTTCGATTACATTCAGTTCTTCGGTGGCTGCCTGTGATTGTATCTCAAGGAGGGAACCACGGGCAAGGCTGCCTGCGTCGACCAGTTTTGAGGTGCGCTCAACCTGTTGGAGGGTTGTTTCATGCTGGATTTCTGCAACCTCCAATAGCTCCATATTAAACAGGATCTGCAGGTAACCTGATGCCAGCAGCATGGAAATATCATTCTTGAGCTTTTCAAGGTCCTGGAGGCTGGACAGCAGGTTGAACTCATTCTGATGGATGGTGTGTCTTTGCTGTAGTCCCTGGAAAAGTGTTACAGAAGACATAACATTAACATTGCTGGTAATGGTTTTTTGATTTTCAGTATACCTGTAAGTGGTTTCGTCAAGGGATCTTCCAAATAGAAAATTCTGGTTCACCCCTGCATTTAAATTCGGCAGTTGATTTATTTTCGATTGTTTCAGTAGATTATCATTATACTCGGTGGCCAGGATCTGCTGCTGGATGTTAATGTTATTCTCTAAAGCATATATAATACAATCTTCAAGAGTCCAGATTTTTTGCGTCTTCCCGGAAGTAAAAAACAGCAGACAAAATATAGGGAACAATAAGATAAATTTCTTACTTTGTTTCATGCGAGGTTGGTTTAGTAGTACTAAAAAAGATGATACAATTATTCTTATTTGCGGATAGAATCCGTAAATATAATCAATATATATATTCTTTCGTTAATGGAAAGGGTTTAAATCTAGGAGGTTAATTATGCCAATTTCAGAAAAGATTTTTGAACATAAGGATTTTGGCAAAGTGAGAATGATTAGGAGCACAAGAACCAGGAGGATCAGCATCTCTGCCAAGCCCTTCCAGCCGCTAAGGGTTACCCTGCCTGTGTTTGAAAGCTTCAGCAGGGCGGAACGATTTCTGGAAGAGAAAGAGAAATGGATCCATAAGACATTGGATAGGATCCGCCAACTTGAAGATCAATATACAGTATTCAATGAAGATACCCACTTCCATACCCATGAGCATGAACTTAAGGTAGAGAGAATGGACGGTGATATACCAAAAGTGAGCCTGAAGGATAAAAAGATCCTTGTCCAGTTACCCGTAAAATCAGATATTCAATCCCCCGAGATCCAGGATATGATAAGGTGGGGTATACAGGCTGCCTGGAGAAAGGAAGCCAGGAAATACCTGCCGGTGCGTTTGAATGAATTATCAAGAAAACACCAGTTGTCCTATAACAGGGTAATCATCAAGAATAATAGAACCAGGTGGGGTTCCTGCTCACAGAAAAACAATATTAATTTAAGCCTTCACCTGATGAGGTTGCCTGATCACCTGATCGATTATATCCTTCTGCATGAACTGGCACATACCCTCCATAAGAATCATGGCAGGCGATTCTGGAAGAACATGGAAAAGATATGTCCCAATGCAAAGTCCCTCGACAAGGATATGCGAGGGTACAGAATGGAGATTTATTAGGTTTTCAAAGAAGTCTTGTCTTTTCGGATCTTTCTGTCAAGTATGGAAT
>JAZGGT010000268.1:0-6052 GCA_036480555.1 Bacteroidales bacterium
CACACTTCCACACCGGTTGGATACCCGTTGAAGATCAACCTGCCAACCTTTAATTCAAGTACCCGGATCAGGTCCCTGTATTCTTCCAAATCTTGCTCATTACCATGAATGGTTGCGGTCAGCTGACCATCCATTTTCCTTGCAATGCTGATCATCTCCTGTCTGCCTGAAGTGCTCACAATTGTTGTGGAAGGTCCGAATACCTCCTCTGACAGGTCCGGATTTTTTATGAATACCTCACCGGTGGTATTGAATAATTTGGTCTGTACTTTGTTTCCCTCCGATGTACCTTCTCCTGAAGCAAGCTGATCTACTCCAGCATGACTGTTCAGCCTCCTGACACTATCCATAAAGTTTGATTTAATCGCCCCTGACAGCATGGTGCCTGGAGCAGAATCACTGGCTAATTCACCTATTCTTTTTATAAACCAATCAGTATCCTTCGATACATTGGATATGATTAATCCGGGATTGGTGCAAAACTGACCTGCTCCAAGGGTCAAAGATTGCAGCATCCCCTGGGCAATGCTCTCCCCCCTTTCTTTCATGGCATTAGGCAATATGAAGACAGGATTTACACTTCCCATTTCGGCGAATACAGGAATTGGAACATTCCGTGCATTTGCCGCATCAAATAAAGCCTTTCCTCCCTTGAATGATCCGGTAAATCCTATAGCTCTTATCTCCGGATGTTTTACCAAGGCCATGCCAACCTCCTTGGACGCACCATGTATCATTGAAAAGATTCCATCTGGCATATCCGTTTTTTTAATTGCCTGCATGATTGCCCTTGCTACCAGCTCAGAAGTTCCGGGATGTAAGGGATGTGCCTTAATAATAACAGGACAACCTGCAGCCAAAGCAGAGGTCGTATCACCTCCAGCCACAGAAAATGCAAGGGGAAAATTGCTTGCCCCGAAAATACCGACAGGACCCAGCGCCATCTGCATCTGGCGGATGTCGGGTCTGGGTACTGGCTGCCTGTCTGGTATAGACGTATCAATTCTGGCATCGAGCCATGTACCCTCCCTGAGCACTGAAGCAAACAATTTCAACTGGTTTACAGTACGCATCCGTTCACCTGTCAATCGGGTCTCCGGCAGTGCTGTCTCTTCCATGCATCGCTTAATCAGTGAGTCGCCTGTCTCCATTATTTCATCGGCGATGGCTTCCAGAAAAGACGCCCTGTGCATGTATGATCTTTCCCTGAAAGTATCAAATGCCTCCGAAGCCATGTTTACTGCACGATTAATTTCCTCGGGCGTGGCTTCGATAAACTCAGTGTCCAGTTCTGCCATAGTAGCAGGATTTATGGCCTTGAACCTCTTTTGCCCTATCCCCGAATTATGGGAACCCAGCATATTCAATCCGCTTAGTTTCATGTGTTACTATATTTTATTCAACATAATTTACCAGTGTACCAATATGATCTATGGTAATTCTTATCTCATCGCCCGTTTTAAGGCTAAATTCATCCGGCGGGACAATACCGGTACCTGTCATCAGGAAACAGCCATGGGGGAATGAAGTCTCCCTGAACAAAAACTCGACCAGTTCCATGAACTTTCTCTTCATTTGACTGATAGCTACTTCATCTGAAAATATTTTCTTATCAGTCCTTATAATTTCCATAAGGATTTTTGAATCCGGGGGAAATGTTGATTCAGGCACATATACACACGGACCAATAGCCGCTGACTTATCATAGGTCTTGGCCTGGGGCAGGTATAAAGGATTTTCGCCTTCTATATCACGGGAACTCATATCATTTCCCACAGTATAACCAATTATTTTTGCATTTGAGCTTATCAGGAGGGTTAATTCAGGTTCCGGTACATTCCAGCCGGAATCCTTTCTGATCCTCACATGATCGCCTGAACCTACCGTTCGGTACGGATTGGATTTAAAAAATATCTCGGGCCTGGCGGCATGATAAACACGATCATAGAAATCACCCCCACCGGCATTCTGGGCTTCCTCCATACGTGCTTCCCTGCTTCTCAAATAGGTGACGCCGGCCGCCCACACTTCCTGTTTGCCAATGGGAGGCAGTAATTCCTTTTTTAAAATATCCTCCACTTTATCTATTGGAGAATTCCGGTTGGCCTTATCCAGTGAATATTTAAAAAGATCATCCCTGTTTATAAGATCATCCCATCCGCTTTTCAGGAGGACGTATGTATTTTCCTTTTCAATGAGAATCCCTTTCGTTGTTTTGTAGATTTTCATAGTTTTCTTTTTGGCGTCCTAAGACTTCATAAGGTATTTTGCTGTTTAATGAACCCGGTGGACAATTGAAATTATGGAATTGCACCCAGATTTCCAATTTTTTGTTTATATCCAGGTCCGGTAGGCATGCTCATAAATCTTTGATTTTGTTTTAAATTAGCGTAAATTCCTATTGGATTTATTATAGAATCGCTGAATTAACCACAAGGAATAATTAATCATATGAAATTAACCCTATTATTGATTCTTTCCGGCCTTATGACAATCTGCCAGTCTAAAGCCCAATTCGTGGATCAATTTGATGGCAATTTAAAAGAACACCGGGGTGAAACACCCCCGGGGTGGAGTGTCGCATCAGGAGACGGTAATGTATCGATCAGTTTTATACAGCAAGAAGGTTTTGCGTCAATTCTCGTCGATGCCAGCCAAGATAAGCGAAACATATGGTGGGCCATCATCAGGGGGCAGGTATCCGGACTTGATATGAAGAAACTGATTGAACCGGAAAATGAATTACGTGTAGAGGCAAGGATTAAGGTAAGCCATGCTCCACGGCGAGTAAATCTCCATTTCAATCACCAGAGGACCACTGATTTTCATTCCCATCTGATGGAATATGATATTCCCGATACGAACAGCTGGCATATTATCAGTATGACGACCCGGGATTTTGGTGTCCTGGAGGATGATAAAATAAATGTTCAAATGGCGCTAATAGATTGGGGACTAGGAAAATACAGGATTGATATTGATTATTTATCGGTGGATGTCGTAAATAAAAACATGGTTAATCAGGATAGCCCTAATAAGTTGCCCTATCATCCTGCTGTACCGGATCCTGAAGTCTTTGAAAAGCATTTGAGCGTTAACCAGGATGCTATCATTGACCTGGAATATCCGGATATGAATTTCAATAACTGGAAAACCTTAAATGATACTGAGGAAGTTACATTACTCACGGTTAGCAGTTCCCAGGTTGTTCTTTTGCGGTGGGACCTCGGAGATTTAAAAGGAAAAAATATCAAAGGTTCTGGTCTACTGGAATTAACAAGCTATGCTATTCAACGCTCACCTGAATATGAGAAAGATTTCGGCATGGTAAGGATTACCGAAATTCTTGATGGAGATGAGAACTGGGACCAGGGAAAGGTTACTTATCATTCTTTTTGTTCAGATCTTCCGTTTGAAAGAGTTTTAAATCAGCAAATGGTTATTGATTACCCTGTTGCGGAACAAAGAGACCAAAAAACTTTGTTTACCATATCGGCACCTGTACTTCAGCGCTTGTTGGATGGTACGACAAAAGGACTGGCCATTCGTCCATTGGGAGCCGTTGTTGCTTCTTTTTATTCAATGGAATACAAGGGTGGAAAATATGCACCGGTATTGCATTTCAATGTAGAGTGAAATTACCCCGGTATCTTTTGGTGCCTGAATAAATTCAATCCGGTTATCTCTGTTCGGTTATAGCCTCTTTCAGCAAACGAATTGCCCTGTCCGGATTAAATATTCCGCAGGGGCAAAAACGCGTAAGGGTGGTTGCCGCCTCCTCTGGTGTCCTGCGGCCTTCACGCACCATGTCAAGCATCTTTCTGGCCATATTAAAGGAGATCATCCCATGTCCGCACATAGTCGATATACCGAGGATCTGCGAATTTGGAAGATGATCATGAGGATCATTGGTTTTTAAAGAATACTCCACACTGTGCCGGTGAGTACTACATTTACATGCTACTTCCCTTGCGTCCTGAACTGCCGCACTGATATTGACGGAGAGGCCGAAATCAGCCTCAATTATTTCACTGAAACATGCCACGGCCTTATCTGCTGAAGAAAATACCGCCGATACCGTACCAGGCTTTTCAACGCTTTCAATCACGGCCTCCCAGTCAGGCTGCTTATTCCTGTTCCAGTGAGCTGCCGGACCCAGGTTCCTGTCAGGCATCAATCCTCCCCTGTTTCCATTGCCCATATTTGAAGGATTATATTTTGCACAGATCCGCAGAAACTGTTTAAGTCTGGGTATACTATCCTCATCATTTTTCCCCTTGGATGGAATGGCAAAGATGATATAATCGTCCCTGAAGCTTTCTGCTTTACCATATCTGTGTAAAGTGTTGGTCATATCTTATGATCTCAGGTTTTCGATACTTCTACTGTATTGGTGATGCGGCCCAAACCCATATTTGTCTTTGCCCGGCTGAAGGAGTACCCCAGTTTTTCCAGATGAGGAGCCAGTATGTTTTCTTCTCCATCCTCATCACAACGGGTTGAAATTCCTACGGCAGTTACTGTATCTATTTTTTCATTTATTTCCTCAACGAGTTGAAGTACATTTTTCACTTCATTAATGGTAGTTTTGATCTCAACAATAGCTGAGAGGATCTTTTCATCCAGAATATCGGATCGCAGCATACCACTGCCGGTATCCGTCATCAGATGAGTGACCGGGTTGTTTTTTTCAAAAAATACTCCTTTTTCTGCCAGGGCCTTTGTCATTACCTGTATGTCAGAGAACCTGACACCCACTCCCGGCCTGCCAAATTCAATTGTATATCCAACCTCTCCCTTACCGACCCTGGGATTGACATCATTGGTCTTTACTTCTTCCGTACCCCGACCTTTAATGCCTGTAGATGTATGTTCAATAACGGGATCAGAAAAGATCTGACGGATCAATCTGGGCATCTCAAGTTCGTTCATTTCAAATGCCGAGGTCGGGCAGACATCCGGTTCGGGTTCGAAACGGAACCTGAGAATTTTAGCAACTCTCCTGACCATACGTATCAGAACGGGATTCAGGTTTTCAGTGCTCATACCGCGATAACAGGTACCACATTCCACACAGGCATCATCGTTTATCCTTGCCCGGTTAATGTCCTGATCGATATATATAGCCCCCATCGGACAGACAGGAATACAATTGGCGCAGGTCACACATTTTTTGAGGCTAATTCTCATAACTGGATGATAACTCAGTACTCACTTTACAAAAAGTCAAGAGCTGATAAATGTAAATTTTATTTATAAGATCGTCAAAATCTTTTTCCTCTCATTCGAATAGTATCAGGTTAAATGATATATTAATAGCCACATTATTATATCTGTTTGGGAGCTAATTAAAACTTTCTTTATTTTGATACAGATTATGATATTGTCGAATTTATCCAGATATCCAATCCTGGTAATCATGAAAAAAAATATAGGGATCATAGGACTTGGCCGAACAGGGATGCCGGCGGCCATGGCCTATCTTGCAAAAGGTTTTGAAGTTTACGGTTACGATATACGTCCGGAGGTCCTGACTGATTTCAAGGAGCACGGAGGTGTCGCCATGTCAAACCCTGGAGAAGTTGCCAGAATTTCGGGCATTATTTTAATAATGGTCTTAAATGACGATCAGGTAAAAGATGTGTTTACAGGAGATCATGGTATTTTCAGTGGAATAAAAAAAGGATCTATTGTCATTAGTATGAGTACTATCAACCGCCCAAATCTGGAAGCTATGGCTGAATTATGTTTTGAGAAAGGGATTGATATTGTGGATTGCCCCTTTACAGGAGGTTCTGCCCAAATAAAAGAGGGAAGCCTTACCTTAATTGCGGCTGCCGGTGACGGTGTCCTCAGTAAAGTGACCCAGGTCCTTGAAGTTATTGGTCGTATTGTTCATGTAGGTAAAATACCAGGCATGGGGCAATCTGTTAAACACTGTAATCAATTGCTGGTTGGAGTAACACATGCAACCACAATGGAAGTAATAACCCTGGCCAGAAAAATCGGACTTGATCCAGATGTTGTTTGCGAGGTAGTCGCCAATGGTATA
>JAZGGT010000269.1:0-6412 GCA_036480555.1 Bacteroidales bacterium
AATGATTTCTCCCTCAAACCCTTGTCCATTTGCTGAGTCCAGCGCGACAGGTAGAATTGAGCCATCAATTAAAACCGGGATCGGTTGGCGGATCATCAAACTACGTGCATGATCCCGAGAATCCTGTATTGACTGTGGGTGGTGCCAATATGATCACACTTACTCCCACGGGGGACCGAAAAAGTCAGGGGCAGATGAACCTGGCAGATCCCTTACTGGCACCCTATACGATGACACGCAATGATGTATTGTCTTTTGAAAGTAATGCCCTGACAGATACCTTTTCAATCATCGGATTTCCTGTTGCGAATATTTTTGCCAGCAGCAATCCCCTGGAAAACCAGACCGATTCCACCAGTACGGATTTTATGGTTCGCATCCTGGATGTGTATCCCGACGGCAAGGAATATTTTGTAGTGGAAGGCGCCATTAATGCCAGGGCAAGGGATTATGCAAATCAATTGATCATTGGAGAGGAAGATCCCAGCATACCATTTACGAACATCGTATCAGGCAAAATATACGAATACAATTTTAAAATGATGCCCATTGCTTACACTTTTGGTAAAAGCCATAAAATAAAGGTACTTATCAGCAGCAGCAGCCATCCCCGTTACCAGTCAAATCCCAATCTGCCGGTTGAAACGAATACATTTTTCCGCTGGAAGCCAGGTGATGAACTCCAACCCAGAAAAGCATTGCAAACCATTTATCATTCGCTGAAATATCCTTCCAATATTGAATTACCCCTATACAATGGCCAGATAAACCTGCCCCTCAGCACTGAAAATAGTACTACTAATATAGTCAGCGATATCAGGATCTTTCCCAACCCTGCCAAAGATATTTTATTTATTGAGACTGGAGGGAGCAATAATTCCTTGGTTATATATACACTGACCGGAAAAGTGATGCTCGAAGAAATGATTGATGCATTTTATTCAATCAATGTGGATTCCTGGGATCCAGGAACTTACATATTGCATCTAAGCAATGTAAAATCCAATATCTTTCATTCACAAAAGATCATTGTCAACTAGCCTACTTTAATCTGACAACCTGCTCCTGTGCCTGACGCATGATCTCATCAGCCTGTTTATTGGCTTCATCCTCCAGCATTTTGACATTTTTATCTGCTTCAGACTCGAGTGTCTTGGCATAAGTTTCAGCGGCTATTTTTTGAATCAGATTGTTGCCCGCATCTTTGATTCTTTTTTGACCCTCTTCTTCCGCGAGACGGATCAATTCCTCACCTGCTTGTTTAGCTTCCCATTTTAATGCATCAGCCTTCGCCTGGGCTTCCGCAAGGATCTTCTCGGCCTCCCTTGTCACATCTTCCTTGATCTCCTCCTTAACCTCCTCGACTTTTTCTTCGATGATCTCCTGCACCTGTTCTTTCACTTCTTCGGTCATAGTTTCAAGTCCCTCACCGAAAACCGGTTTAATTTTGGGATCCTTGAATGTACCTGTCACCAAAAACTTAACATCTATGGTTTCACCCGGGTCAATGTTTATGCCCTGGCTTGCCGCAAGGGAGGTAACCTGGTTTATGGCATTCTGGGCGGTGCCACCGAGATCAGACCTGGGTATCTTCATATTCATTTCGTAGTTCATGGTCTGGTCAATGCCCTGGTCTCCCCTCATTACGAGTTCTGTATTCCCGATCTTTGTATGATAAGGTTCGATATACACCCTTCCATTCCGCACAGAATAATCTATGGCCAGGTCCTTCATGGTAATGTCCTTGAATTTTTCTGTCTTCAGTATCCCGTTTATCATGTCAAAGGTTTCTGTTTTTTCAATGCTGATTTGCTCTGATACAAGCTTTCCCTTGGCCACGATGGAATTCATTACAGGCTTCATTCCTTCTCCCAGGAATGAGGTGAAATCCAGATTGGTCGACACGGTACCTGAAGTCCGTTCTGCAATAGGTGCCAGCTTTTGAACGGTTGCCAGGGAATTGAAAGCAGATGGTATATCGATCTTGTCCACATCGAGGGTGAGGTCCACCAGCGGTGACTTCATATCCTGAGTGTTGTATTCACCCGACATGATCACATTGCCCTCCAGTAACTGCAGGCTCAGATTGCGCATGATGACCTTCTGGTCACGTATGATGATCAGACCTGAGAGGTTGTCTATTTCAAGCTTATTGAATAAGACCTTTTTCAGGCTGGAAGTAAAAACAAAATCGATATTACCGGGTATCTCAATGACTGACATTGCAACTGTATCTGTAGTCCCGGCCGAGGGTTCTTCCGCCGGCTCCCCGGCAGGTTCGCCTTCCTCTTCCCCGGCCTCATCCAGCATGAACTCATTCAGGTCCAGTAAGTTGCTCTCCAGGTTCAACTTTCCGGCAATCATGCCGTCCTCAAAGAGGTAAGGCAGGAAATTCTCAAGCTTTCCGTCCATCCTGACGTCGCTGTTCCCGATATTTGCATTAAATTCGACCAGGTTCACATACTGTGGTGAGAAATTCATGACCGCATTATTGATGAAGACAGGTTGGGGGATGTCAGGAGATTGCATTTCAAATTGCTGCAATTTCAGGCTGCCATCAGCCTTGAATTCATCATATCTCTCATTTTCAATGCTTGACATCTTTCCCATCAGATCAATATTGGCATCAAGTGTTCCTGTCAGGCTCATATCCTCCATGGGTACCACATCAGCCAGGGTTGAAAAATCGATCTTTGCAGACAGGGTTGCATTTACCTTTGGATCACTGATGGGTGTAACCATATGCATGGTAAAATCTACAGGGTTGTCTCCCAATTCAACATGGAAGCCATTTACATCCACAATGGAATTATCATTCTGGATCCCGTCGTAATGTACATCCACATCTATGTGGATCCGCTCGGCAGATTTTGGAAGTTCAGGATACTCGAACCTCGCATTATTTACCAGTAATTTAATATCGGCCGAGGGAGTATGGTCATCTGTCAAATTGCCCCGGATGGATCCTGACAAGGCTAATTCCCCGTCCGTCTGCACATTCTCAAAGTCTCTCATATAGACTGCCGGCACCATGGAAAGCAGGCTTTTAAAACTGGTTTCCTTCGTATTAAAGTTGATATCCACGCCAATATCTCCCCCTTCATGCATTGTCACCTTACCATCCAGCAGCAGTACCAGGTCGTTTATGGCGAATGAATTATCCATAAGGGTAAAGACAGAATTTACAAGGTCTGCATCCAGGATGATCATGATGTTCAACATGGCATCCCTGACATAACGGATTCCTCCCATGATTAAATTCAGCCGTTCTGTGGTGGATGTCAGCTCAAGGCTGGTAAAATCCTGTGCCAGATCCCCCGACAACAGAAAATTAAACCCATCCAGGGATGCTTCCATACCTGATTTCCTGTCCAGATATGCTATTGAAGCATCACGTATCTCAAATTTCTTAAGGACCACCTTCAGGTCCATGGTCCCGGGACCGGGGTCGTCGGGCTCCACATCTGATTCACTGTCCTTGCTTTCTTTGGCAATATCCCAGTTGGCTGAACCATCTTCAAGTATGATGGCAGAAATCCGCGGATTATCCAGGAGGATGCTTCTTACCTTAATGGCTTCTTTCCTGACCAGGCTGATGACATCAACGGTGGCACTGAACTCATCAAAGGCAATCAGGGTATCTCCTTCAAAAACTTCAATTCCGGAAACGGATACCCCATACAGTGAAGTGGTGAGACGTGGGAAATCCTTGAAGAAGGTGAGCTTAAGGTCAGTGAAGTCGATCTTTGCGTTTACACTGGTATTGGCTATCTCTTTGGCCTTATTCAGTATCTGTTTCTTGAACAGGATAGGAGTAACAAGGAGAACAGTAAGGATAAGCAGGATGAATACCAGTAAAATTCTGAAGATTTTTTTCATGATCTCATATGATTTATGCTCGTTATTTTTCTTTTCCAGGATGTTTGACCCGCCCTTCATAAAAAGGTTCGCAATCAATGCCGAGGGTTACTTCAAGCAGGTTGGTAACCGGTGCAAGCAAGGTGGAGATCAACTTTATCTTGCTCTTCTCCGGATCTTTGATGCTGCCATAGAGGTCCTGCCCAATAATGTTACAACCTTTCTTATCAACTACGGCAAATGAGATATCCAGGCTGTCTTTTTGAAAATCGAGCCAGCCCTTTGCAGCAACTCTGCTTTCGCTGGTTGCAAAGGCCACATCCCTGAGGAGTATGGTACCATTTTTAAACTCCCATTCAGAGCCTATCTCAGTCACATGGGAAGTATCACCATAGTTAGTTACCAGCATGGATGCGTAGTTGCCTCCCTTGGTCAGGGCGAGTCCCGCGGGACCGGCAAACATGACTGCCCCCAGATCAACCAGGTTGAAATTCTGGCTGCGTTTGAATTTCTTGATCACCTCATCCAGATCTATTCCATATAATAAAAGATCCCCTCCGTAAAGGTTCAATTCACCATTCAGGCTGGTAAGTATTTCCTTCTTGTCCCTGCCCTCGAATGACAGATCCATGTATAGATCCATGGTTCCCGATAGTACCGTATCGGTCTTTAGGGTCGTAAGCAATTCAGTCACCTCAAATCCCTCTATTCTGGATATTAGTTTATAGTAAGGCACCTCTGCGAAGGGTGCAAGCGTGTAATCCCCTGCTCCTGCTTTGGCCAAAAATTTTGTCTTTTCAGTGCTCACATGAAATACTCCATCAGTTATGTCTATTAGATACTCGAGGTCATCTAATTTAATATAATCGGTCACCAGCCTTTCCATGCTGAGCTGAATGCCGGCATCCAGGGTTGTCAGCAGCTTGCTTTCATTGTCAGTATTCCAATAAATCTCACTGGCAAGCAGGTTCAATGAGCTTGTCTCAAAGGTATCCTTGACATTGACAAAATGCAGGTCCGCTTCTCGCAAATCGACCTTTTTAAGCCTGGTTGATTTGTCATGTGGAAAATGGATCTCCAGTAAAAAATCCCCATTCAGTTTCCCATTCAGAAAATCCGGTATGCTGTCACCATCTTCACCCCAGAATATTTCACCCGGGTTCAGGTCCTGCAGCTGTACATCCATCGTAATAAATGTTCTTTTCTTTGCAGGCGAATGCAACTCCAGATCGGCCATCAGGCTGCTTTCCAGCATATCTATTTTAAAGTTGTTGAAATCGAGGAAGGTCCTGTGATATTTCTCATCCAGGATAAAATTCCCACTCAGATCTGTAACCCTTGGCAGGAAGTCTTCAATGGTGGCATCCAGGTGCTTAATATCAAAATCAATATGTGGATTTTTCTCAAAATCAAGCAATTTAGAAGTGCTCGTTGAAAGAGCAACATCCAGGTCTATGTCTGTGATCCTGTATGGAAAATCTTCCCTTATAGCAGGTACAAAAGACAGGAATTCAGGCATGTCAAATATCCCGGATTGTATCTGCAGGTCAGCCGTGATGTCATGTTCCACCTTTGCCGGCAGGTAGAGGGCGTTATAAACAACTCCGTTGATCAGGAAATCCGTATCGCCCGTTCTGACATCCAGGTCTTCAAACCAGATCATATCCTTGTCATTGTGTATGTTTCCATCAATTCGTTGAATGGATATGACATCCGGGATGGATATGGATAGATCTTCGCAATGAACATCCAGTTTGAACACATCGGCGACGATATGATTGGAATCAGGGTCAAAACGGGCGCCCAGGAGTTTGCATTCAGTGTCTATTGTTCCCCTCAGTGAATCAAAAAGTTCCATCTTTAATACTTTTTCCAATCCGGATAATGAGGCTTCCATATCCCAGATCAGATCAATTTCCGGGGATACGAAATTTTCCATTTGCAGGGAAGCATGCAGGTGTCCCGAGGGCAATTGTGCCAGCACAGTATCAATGTCCAGGATGGCGGCGGACAGATCCCCCTTAGATCCTGAATTAAACTTTCCAGACAGGTTCAAATCCCTGATATAATCTTTGGCCCTAGGCACATACAGAGTCACATCTTCGAGGCCGAAGGCAATATCAGCTAAGGGGATCTCCTGGCCGGGAGTCCCGATGATATTTCCCCTGAAATACAAATCGCCCCGTTTCAGGTTTTTCAGTCCCTCTCTGCTCAGGACCATTTGAAACAGGCTGAAATCCTGGTCCGAACCATCTACCTGTAAATTAAATTTATCATTTTCATTAAAGTCAATGTCCCCAGATATATGCATACTGGCCTGATCAATGCTTAGTGTGCTTGGTTCGATCTGCAAGATGCCTGCCTCACGCTGGAACCTGAAGGCCGTTTCCAGGCCTAGTTCCTTATTTTTAAACAGGACCTTGTCAGACAGACGGACCATCTGCAACTGCATATCTGTCTCCACTTCGCTTCGAATCATCTCAGGAGTAAAGCTGAAAGAAGCCCTCAGCTTTTTTATTACCAAGGCTTCAATATCACTTTCCACCCGGTCGTC
>JAZGGT010000270.1:0-2004 GCA_036480555.1 Bacteroidales bacterium
GCCTTATCCCATCCCATATCAAATTTCCCCCTGTATTTCATGATATAATCCTCGGGTGCCTGGTGAGGGGAGTGCATTGCCACCGGGGCCCAGAACAACATGAACGGTTTATCCGGGGCAGTTGAAACATGAGATGTAATGTTCCGTATGGCCTCGTCCGCCATGGCTTCCATATAATGGTATTGTTCTTTTCCTTCCCAGTCCTCCATGGGATAGTGGTCTCTCCAGACAAGAGAACGGTAACAGTCGGCATCGGCAGCCATAAAACCGTAATAATGATCGAATCCTTCCCCGCTGGGCCACCTGTCAAAAGGACCAGTTTCGGATACTTCATAAAGTGGTGTATGGTCCCATTTACCGATGGCATAATTCACAAAGCCAGCCTTCTGCATGTGCTTGGCAATAGATTTACCGCTCTCAGGAGGGAAAGCATTGTACCCGGGGAAGCCCATAGCTGTGAGGGAGTGGGATCCCAGTCCTATACGGTGATGGTTCCTGCCGGCCATAATGGACGCTCTTGATGGAGAGCAAAGGGCCGTTGTATGGAAATTATTGTATCGCACACCGTTTGCAGCCAATTTATCAATGTTGGCTGTTTCAGTTAGTCCGCCAAAAGAACCCAGATGTCCGAAACCTGTGTCGTCAAGAAGAAAGAGTATGACATTTGGAGTACCTTCGGGTGGTTTGGGAGAAGAGGGCCACCATTCTTCTGACTCTTCATAGGATTTAGCGATCTTTCCTTTGAATACCTGTCCATATTTTTCTAAGGATTCATCATGGTCCGGTTTATCTCCTGACTGGCAGGATACCATACTTACAATAAATGCTAAAATGAAAAATGCCTTTAAAATTCTCATAGTTTTAAAATTTATGGTTAACAATTGATTTAGGTTTTTTTAAAATGGATTTGGGATCGAAATATAGTCACTTTATTATATATCGTTATCAAATTTGCCCTGATTCCTGTTCCGGGGTCATCTCGCCACGCGTTATTTTTGTAATGTTTCCAAGTACCCTGAAGCATCCTATAAGTTCGTTATAATCCTATTCCAATACTACCAGCATGAATGATTACCTGCCTGGTGAGAGATTTGTTTTGGATACCTGATAAAAGGAATATCAGGTAACCGGCAAGGATTGTCGTGCTAAGCAGCACCTGCCACACTTTCTGCCTGGACCCGGTAAACTCAGCGATAAACCAGGAAAAAAACACATAATATTATCGATGCAGATGAGATCAATAACCTGTTTTTAGGAAGGAATGCTGTTGAAGAGGGATCAACCTGGTTAAAAATCAGGTA
This sequence comes from Bacteroidales bacterium, assembly GCA_036480555.1. Lineage (GTDB taxonomy): Bacteria > Bacteroidota > Bacteroidia > Bacteroidales > SM23-62 > SM23-62. The sequence continues at coordinate 1,302 of JAZGGT010000270.1, forward strand.
GTACAATCCAGCACCAATGCTGAATATCCCGAAATACAAGTAGATCTTTGAGGTTATTATATACAACCCTACCAGCAGGGAAAGTAATCCTATGGACAGGGAAACTCCTGCCAGCGCAAAAAAAGTAGCTTCCATGAAAGTCATTGAACGGTAGTGATTAAAAAACTTAAATTTAAAGATAATTAATTCAGCCTAATCTACTAACAATCCACTCAAACTGTTTGTTTGGCTAATCTTCAGGATTGCTTAGTTTTTTTTACTTTTGATATAGTATCAAACGTCACTTTTGTGAAGCAATTACTGTTGATTCTACTTTTACTGATTGGGTGTACGATCTATGTCTATCCCTGGGATGATAATCCCGCGGATTCATCTAATCAGTATTTTGAGGATCTGACTGATCTGCTGATCCTCCGGCTTTATACACTGACGAAATACAATTCACTGGAGATTATTAATCCTAATGGCAGAATGATTATGCGGCCCAACGGGAATACCAATATAGGTGTGGGATTGAACTATAAAGGCCTCGGACTTGGAGTTGCGTTTGGTCGTCCATTGAGCCAGTCAAGTATTGAAAAAAATGGTTTGACAAACCGCTTTGATATGCAGGTAAGCATGTATGGTAAACACTTCGGAATGGACGGCTTTATTCAGTGGTATCAGGGCTACTACATGGCCAATCCCTCAGATTTTATAGAAT
>JAZGGT010000271.1:0-5730 GCA_036480555.1 Bacteroidales bacterium
GCTCATTCCACGCATATAATCTGATGGAGTTATGGGATGGTGAACTGCCACCGCTGCAAAATATAAGAAGAAAGGGCCTCCACTTGTTTGCTGCTTAATCCAATCGACCGATTTATCTGTCAACACCTCCATAACGTCCTTGTTTACTCTTTGAGGTGCATCATAGCCAATATACCGGTGTCCATAAAAAGACCTGGAATAAGGGTGTACCCTATCACTTCTTATGCCGTAAATATGATCATTTTTAATAAACACGCCGAGTGCATCATCATGATTTTGAGGTACCCCAAAATGGTAATCAAAACCTAAATCAAGCGGTCCCGGAGAGACTTTCCTGGTAAATACCAACGGTTCTTCGTTGTGTCCATGAGCACCATAACCTAAATGCCATTTACCTATGGCAGCGGTATTGTATCCTCTTTCACTTAACCAATCTGCTACAGTAATCCTATTAGTATCCGGAAGTAGTTCAGTTAAAATGTGCGTAACTCCGTATTTCAAACTAGACCTCCAGGGGTATCTCCCTGTAAGAAACCCATAACGTGTGGGAGAACAAATTGAGGCTGGAGTACTTGCATTGGTAAACCTCATGCCTTCATCAGCTATTCGATCAATGTGCGGTGTCCGAACAAGGTTTTTATCAGCACCATAAGAATTTAAACTGCTATAACCAAAATCATCAGCTAATATGAATACTATATTCGGCTTTCGAGGATTTTCCTGAGCAGTAGCTAAAATAGTTGTACCGAATATGACAATTAAAACGAATGTTTTTTTGATTGATCCTTGTAGTAACATATTTACCCTGTTATTTAATTACATCCCACTTTTTCATAAGTTTTACATAATTTCTCAATTTGTCCGCCTCAGTTTTGGATGCACCGCTGCGGGATCCTTTTAATTCCTCGTATTCCGTTTCCATTCGGTAGGCTTTGTTTTGCAGGGCTCTGTATAATCCATCAGCAGTAGCCTTGTTGGTGAAATGGGCATTGGTATAGGGATTTTTTGCAATCCCCTCATCAAGCGTAACAATCCAGTCCTCTGGGATTCCCGCTGTACCGGACAATGCTCCGCACAGCGCTGCGGCACTTGCTGCGGTACAATCAGTATCATATCCCCTGTTGGTGGCAATCAGAACGCTCTGCTTGACATTTGCACCGGTTGCCTTGAAAAGGGCGAATGCAAAGCTTACATTTTCATATACACTTGAATTCTGGTATTTCTCAATTCTGTCAAAAGCATAGTATTTGCTGTCAGGGTCCATGTACATGTCTGTCAATTCCTGCCAGAAATCCCTGTCCATCGGATCTTCATATTTTTCGGTAATGGCCAGTGCATCCCTGATTTCCTCCTCTATTTCAGGAGTCGCATACTCGAGCGCTCTTTCAATCACGGACTCAACCGTGGCATCAGGCAGCAATGCCAGGGCCATTGCTGCATTGTAAACAGCTCCCCATTCAAATGCATCATCATTCGGATCTTCGTAGTAGAGCTTACCCATTTCATTCATGTCTGCAATGGCATTTTCAGGGTCGCCTGCATTGATGCAGGGCAATGCCTGGAATGTGCGGGCAGTTAAGTGAATATGCTCTCCAAGATCTCTTGGTGCACCGAATTTTGTGATGGGCATATCGGCAGGGGGCACTCCCCACTTTGCAAAAGAAAGGAGTACCCTGTCATAATTTTGCGTCATATAGTACATATCCTCTATTTCACAATCCCGGAACCAGACATCTTTCAGTTCCTGATAATTAATACGATCCTGTTTTTCAATGATTGCTGTACAAATCAGCTTATGTCGTTCACCCCCATCTTCAGTAGCTCCTGCTGGATGGGTCCAGGTATCACCGTAATGCTTAAATGGAATAAACTCATCCTGAAAGCCAAATATCTCTTCAATCCTGTCCTGGGGCCAATTGTATTCGGTAATTGCTCCCATTGAACAACCGGCTCTGAATCCAAGAAGAGCTCCATAAAGCCTGTCATATACGACGCTGCGATCAGGTTCCCCATCATCATTTTTAATGGTATAATAATGTGATTCAACTGTGGCAACATTTGCATTATTTGCTCCAATTATACGAATAACCACTGTTTCCTCATCTTCAGGTACAGCATCATCCTTGACCCTAAACTTTATTGAGGCTTCTGCTTTACCTGCGGGAATGATCAATCTTTTTGAATCAAACTGGAAATCTTCTCCTTCAACAGCCAGGACTCCCTGTACACTGTAATCTATTTCTATATCTTTATCACTGATCCTTGATAACTTAATTTTTATTTCAACCTCTTCATTTGCCTCTTCATTAATAGAGGAGGGTACTTCAAATTCAACATCCGGAATATCACCGTCAAAAATGGTAACTGAGGCCTGGCTATGTTCCGTATCAATTTTGTAATCATCGCTCTCCAGAATCCTGACAGTAACATCTTCAGGCCCTTCAACAAATCCGTCACTGATTGGGCGAACGACAATTCTGTGATATTTATCAACCTTCAGCAAATTATCATAGCACCTGTAATCAAAACCGTCTCTTGCTGTTCCTTCGTATTTTATTTTCACATTCAATCCCGGAACCGGCTCACCCAGCTGATAGATCCTTAATTCACCCAGGTCCTGGCCTTCTTTGGCTTTTCCATCCCATACCACAACGGCAACTGTCGGTTTTTGGGCAAGAATGATTGGACCCGGTAGCAATAGCCAAACGGTCATTATCAAGATTAAAAATTTCATAGTATTCTTCATGGCACTTTTGTATTTTATGTACTGTTGGATTCAATTATCAATCACGATTAACCAGTTTGGAATTAATATAATTCCAGGTTAAATATGACTACATATTATTTAATTTCCCTTGAAGTTCTTTTGCAGCATCAAGTTCAACCGAACTGCTTATTAGACTGTAATGTGGTAGTCAACAACCCGTTAGATTTTTGCTTATTTAAATAATATTCTCTCTGGAACTCATTTATATTTTTGTTGGATTTCCTGGAATCTCCAGTTAATTCATCTCAATTTCATCCAATTCAGCAATGATGAATGGATAATCACTGAGGGGAATATCGTAAAATTCCGTTCTTCCATTCCTGTATTCAAAATTATCAATCTGATAAACCTTTCCTGTTAACAGGTCTATTCTTACCGGTTTTTCAAAGGGGCAATCTTTCAGCACCAGATTTATCATGGCCGGATCTGGTGTATATTCCTGGGGGTGCCAGGGCAACCAATAGGCAACCAGATGATCATCTTTTGGGGTCACAAAACCCGCAACCAATGGCACAGATGGAAAAGCATCATCTTCAGATCCTATCCCGTAAAACATCCCCTGGTCCAGCACCTGGATAGTATGATCCACATTTTTAATATGGTAACGTTCATCTATCACAGAGCAAAGATTCTGATAGGTGAAATAAGCAGGTTTAGGAACGAGGTCGGGATTAGAAAGCAGACATTTTTCATTGACGCCCCAGGTCCTTACTCTTGAACCGCCTCTTTCCGGAAACCCTAAAATGCTGTCAACCGGAGAGAGCATGGTTCGTTCCTTCGATTCCCCCCTGCCTCCCATATGGACAAGTTTGAAATAATTACTCATGGTGGCTTTGCAATAATAAACGTCCGTAAATGCCTGGCGAAGAAGCCATTTCGACTGGATATTCAATCCCCAGGGTGATATCCCGCGATAATCTCTTGTACTGCTGTGCGATGGATATCCACATTCCCCCTGCCAGAGCTGGATATCCGGGTTAAACCGGTCAATCACTTCCCATAGTTCCAGTGCCGGGTAGATTCTTTCTTCGGGAATGGCGCCATAGTTATGGTATGATATTATATCAATCAGGTCTGCCGTGCCAACACTCAGGAAATCCTCTGTGAACCCGGGATTTATTCCAGCCATGGATCCCCCAATTATAATGGCTTCAGGATCAATCTCCTTGATTAATTGTGCCGTAACTTTGAGGAGCTTTCCATAGTCCTTCCCGTTGGGTGGTGCACCCCAGTAATTCCTGTGATTCGGTTCATTCCAGACTTCCCAGTATTTGATCTTGTCTTTGTATCTTTCAACAGTTGCCCTGACATACTTCAGCCAGGCCTCCAATGCCTCAGGATTCTGGGTGGGAGGAGCGGGTCTGTATCCGTAGATCTCGGCCAGTTTTGGATCATCATAGGTGGTAAGTTCAGTATATAGCTTGTTTCCGCTGCCAAGTGTGACAAAAGGCGTAATGCCTTTATCATATATTTTGGTGAAAGCGATATCTGTTTCTGACCAGTCATATTTACCTTTTTCCTTTTCAATAGAAGGCCAGGAAGCCCCCAGACGAGTCCATTTAACACCGATCTCAGCAGCTTTATCCAGCAATGTGTCTTCAAGCGTACTGGCCTGTATCCCCCAGTACGAACCTGAAATATCCATGGAACTTTTACTTTTCAAGGTCCCTAAATAACCCTGTTTGTTATCTTCCTTTTGATGATTCTCCACACACCCTGTCATAATCAGGATGCAGAAAATAAATAGCTTACATTTTTTCATAATCCATTTCTAAATACGATAATAGCTAGATTCATGATCCGCCATTTGTTACCAGTTAGGCAGGTAGATGTTACAAGATTTTTAGATGATGCCCGTTTAATTGTCCGATTCAAGTTGGAGTTTCCTCATACAGGCTTCTATATAATAATAATCGGCATAAATGATGGGAACATCCACTTCGGAACCACCCGGTAAGTGGCCAACAGAATGCATCAAAATGAAGTTGTTGTTCTCGCCGATTCCGGCCCGGTATTTTTCTGAAGAAAGGCTTTGCAGTATCTTATCAGCAGCCAGTTTGTATTTTTCTCCTTCTTCACCCAGATGGGTACTTAACTCATAAAGGCCTGAGCAAAGTATTGCTGCGGCAGATGCATCTCTCGGTTCATCAGGAATATTTGGTGCATTGAAATCCCAGTAAGGTACCATATCCTCGGGCAGGTTTTCATGATTAAGGAGGAAGTCTGCAATTCCTCTTGCATGGTCCAGAAATTTTTGTTCTCCCGTTTCCCTGTAGACCATTGTAAATCCGTAAAATCCCCAGGATTGACCTCTTGCCCAGGCAGATTCATGGGCATAGCCCTGATGTGTATGCCTGTGAAGGACTTCTCCGGTAATGGTGTCGTAATCCAACACATGCCAGGAACTGTGGTCTCCCCTGTAATGGTTTTTCATCGTTGTTTCTGCGTGGGTTAGTGCCAATTTATACAAATCGGCATCTTCTGTTTCCCTGGCAACCCAGAATAAAAGTTCCAGGTTCATCATATTGTCAATGATAACCGGATACTGCCATTTATCCTGGTTATGATCCCAGGATCTTGTGCATCCTACATTTGGATTGAATCGTGTAGCCAGGGTTTTGGCACTCTGGATTATTACTTCCCTGTATCCTTCAACTTCAGCTATCCGGTATCCATTTCCAAAACTACAATACATCATAAATCCAAGGTCGTGCGTACCACCATTGAACTGCTCCTTCTCAAGATTCATGGTGAATTTTTTGGCAGCTTCCAGAAATTTTTCATCCCCGGTATACTCGTAAATATACCAGAGGCATCCAGGGTAAAATCCGCTGGTCCAGTCCCGCGATCTCACCTGCCGAAGCACACCATTCTTAGCAGTCCGGGGGTTCTGGTCTGTATCTCCCAAGCTTTCAATGGATAAAGCAAGTTGCTGGGCAACAACATCAAGGCTTTCCTTGGCA
>JAZGGT010000272.1:0-7405 GCA_036480555.1 Bacteroidales bacterium
AGGCATACAATTCGCCACCGCCAGCTACGATCATTTCAATGAATTCATCTACCGGGGGTACATCCAGGGCTTCCATCTGACTTTTCATCATAGCGGATACGCCGGCTTCAACACCGGGAAGCATTCCGAGCAGTGTCGGGAATGGGAGTCCGCCAGGCATACGCATGGCCGGATTTCCGACGGTTGCGGTCTTGGATTTGTTCTGTCTTTTTTTATAATGGCATCCATGCCAAAGAAGCTAAAGAACAACTTGGACTCAATGCCTTCCATAACAGCACCGTTGGCCATTACCAGTCACGCGTAAATATCTTCAAGGGAACCTTTTGCCACAGTAATAAATACCTTCATTAAAGGTGTTTCCTTTTTTTCTTCAGACATAATTGTAAGGTTTAATTATTAAACACAACTTGTTGGTTTGGGTATCCCGGCAATGCGTGAGGATTTCTTCAGCGGTCCGGCTGGAAATAAAGTATACAATCCCTTGATGTCCGTGATCCCGGATTTTCCAACCATACGGATGGTCAGTTGGGTTCCCTTGTCATTTTCTGTCCTCAGGAAATCGATAACTTCGAAATGCTTATCAGTCAGGTCGATACCTTCTTCTTTTGCGATTTCAGCAGCGATATCCTTGTTCCACTGGGAAGGATCAGTCAGGTATCCGTCTTCTGTCACATCCACATTTACGCTTGCATATGATTTTGTTGCCATAATTGATAGAATTTAATTATTATTTAAAAGAATTAATTATTGTTTTATTGAAACTACGTTTTCGTTTGAAAGATTCTTCAAAAAGGAGATCATGAATCCAATACCCTTTTTCATTTCCGGGGAACGCATCTCTTTCATTGCCTGCCAGATGGAGTACTCGGGAATATCATCCAGTTCCAGTTTCTGGAATACATTCACCGCATTGTTCATGGACTGAAGCATTTCAGGCTGGGTTATGTTCTTCAGAGTATCCATGATAGTGACAACATTATCAGCCAGCAGCTTGACATCTTCTCCGGAATAATGTGTAATGATATTGTCCATGGCCCGGGTAATTTCTGTAAAGAACTCAAAGTATCCTTTCTGTTCGAACTCATGCATTTTGCGTATCATGTCTATAATCACTTCATTGGCCACCGGTCCCAGGTCATGCATCAGGTCATCAAGGCGCGCACTGCGCAATTTCTGGACAGGAGCACATTCGAGGATGGCATCCAGCTTTATGTTAATCTCATCGATCTGTTTCTGTAGATCTTTTTCAGCCATTTTCAAGATGATTTAGGGGGTTATAATTTTTTTCCGGCCATGGTCATCTCATTCTCAATAGGCATTTCTTTGCCTTTCAGAAGGATATGCCAGTAGATCCATCGAAACAGGACTTTCCCGTAATGGTTCATCTTGGTATTTTGCAGCAGTCCGAAAGGACCAATGCCCGGCAGTGGGTATGTACCGGGAAGCGGCTCTGTATCATAGTTGAAATCAATGATTGATCCCTTCCCGAATCCGGTTTCTATATAGCAATTGGAATGTCCATCGAATTTGGCCTTTAGCTCTCTTCCTTCCATGGAACTCAGGATGTTTTCAAAGACTACGTCAGCTGCAAAATGCACCACTGAACCGGCTTTAGAGGTAGGTATACTGGCAGCATCACCAATCACAAAAATATTCTCATGCTTCTCCGAGCGAAGAGTAAATTTATCTGTTGGAATAAATCCGAGATCATCACCCATACCCTTCTTTCCACCATCTCGCTTCCCATGTTTACGGGTACTATGGTAAGCACATCGAAGGGGATTTCAATCTCGTCATAGGATTTCAGTACCTGCTTGTCATTATCCACACTTTCAATATAGAATTCCGGGATTACCTCTATGTTTTTCTCCACCATGAGTTCTCCCAGCATTTTAGATGACCTTGGTTTGGTAAAGGCACCAGGCAGAGGGGTTACAAATTTGATATTTACCTTGTCCCTGATCCCGATCTCTGTAAAATAGGCATCGGCCAGAAATACAAATTCAAGGGGGGCAACGGGACATTTAAATGGCAATTCAGCAATGGCCATGACCAGGTCTCCTCCTTCCCAGCTCCTGAAAAATTCACGAAGGGCCAAAGCCCCATCAACGGTATAAAAATCAAATATCTTATTATACCAGAGTTTATCCTTTAATCCGGGTGTCTCTTCCGGCACGGTCCGGGTACCTGTAGCAATGATCAGAAAGTCATATTGCAGTATCTGTCCGCCATCAAGCAGGACCTTGTTATTTTCAGGATCGACCTTATCAATGCCTTTATATATAAGCTTGACCCCGGCAGGAATGAAATCAGCCTTGGGTTTGATCACATCCTGTTTGTTATAGATCCCGAATGGTATGAAAAGGAATCCGGGCTGGTAATAATGTGTCTGATTGATTAAAATGTTTGACCTTCTGGATTGGACCACAAAAATATCAAAAACTAAAATTCATTTACTATAATCAAACATGTTATATATTATGTTCTTCATATAGAAGAGTATATAAATATATAGATACAAAGATATATATTTTATATGTAATCAGAAAGTATGAAATGCCTTATAATAGAAAGAGTTAAAGGTCTTAAATCTTAGTATTTAAAGTTTTGACATCCTCCCCTCCCTGAAGAGAGCGGGTTTTACGGACATGTTGATAAACTCAATTTAAATATCTGGAATAGAAGCAAGTAATTAGGGAAATACCATAGTATTCAAGAAGCTCTGATTACCTGACCCCTTTGTTGTGTTTTTCATTCTGTATTAACTTCACCGTCTTGGCTAGATTTGTGGCAAAAACAAAATCATTCAGGTACTGATTCTCCGCATTCAGGATATCATCTTTGGTACCCTCCCAGCATTTTATCCCCTCATAAATGAAAACAACTTTGTCCCCGATCTCCATCACTGAATTCATATCGTGGGTATTTACGATGGTGGTAATGTTGAATTCCGTGGTAATCTCCCGGATTAGTTTGTCTATCCTGATGGCCGTTTGCGGGTCGAGTCCCGAGTTGGGTTCATCACAAAACAAGTACCTTGGATTCAACGCGATCGCTCTCGCAATTCCTACACGCTTACGCATGCCACCACTCAATTCTGCAGGAAAAAGTTTATTGGCATCACTCATATCAACCCTTTGCAGGCAGAAATCGGTACGATCTATCTTTTCTTCATTAGACATTTGGGTGAACATATCCAGGGGGAATCTCACATTTTCCTCCACAGTGAATGAATCAAAAAGGGCAGCACCCTGGAAGAGCATGCCGAATTCCTTCCTCACCTGTTTTTTCTGTTTAAAATTCATACTGGTAAAATCCCGGTCATCAAAAAGGATACTTCCTTCATCTACATCGTGAAGCCCGACGATGGATTTCAACAAGACCGTCTTTCCTGAACCACTTTTACCGATGATCAGGTTGGTTTTTCCTTTTTCGAAAACAATACTTATATCGTCAAGCACACGACGATCGCCAAATGATTTGGATATATTATTTACCTCAATCAACGAAGAATAAGTTTGGTCAGGATAAGGTTAAACATCAGCATAACTATACTGCTGTGGACAACTGCCCGGGTAGAAGATTTTCCTACCTCAAGGGAACTTCCTTCCGCATAATAACCATGATATGCTGAAATGGTGGTTATGATAAAGGCAAACACGATCATCTTTTTCAGGGCGTAGGTGAAATAATAAGGATAGAATACATACTGCAGGCCATAGACAAACTCCTGTGGTGATGAGACATCCGTTATCAGGGCAACAACATAACCTCCCGACATACCCACTATCAGGCTGAGAATGGTCAGCAGAGGGAAAAAAAACATGGTTGATATGATTTTTGGCAGGATGAGAAAACTGGCTGAATTCACACCCATAATCTCCAGGGCATCGATCTGTTCAGTGATCCTCATAGTACCCAGCTCAGAGGCAATACTGGACCCTACCTTCCCGGCCAGGATAAGAGCTACCATGGTTGAAGAAAACTCGAGCAGCAGCATATCCCTTACACCAACACCAATAAGGTATCTGGGCAAGAGTGGACTCTCAATATTATAATCGGTCTGGATGGTGATTACTGCCCCTACGAATATGGAAATAATAACCACAATTCCGATTGAATTAATACCCTGGATTTCCAGCTCCCGCATTATTTGCCGGTAATACATGCCTGATCTCTCAGGCCGTGCAAAAACCTTGGAAATCAATATGTAATATCTGCCCAAGTGATAGAGTAATCGCATAATTTTAAACCATTCGCCGTCTGCAGGCTGTTTGTAAAAGTACTAATAATTTTAGTTATCTGGCAGGGCATAATAATCGTGGGATTTGTATAAATTTAAGTAGTATATTTACAGGCTAAATTTTTATAAAATGGATCAAAATAACTACTGTGTGATCATGGCCGGAGGTGTAGGAAGCAGGTTCTGGCCCATGAGCAGATCTGCCCGGCCGAAACAATTCCTGGATATCCTCGGTACCGGCCAAACCCTTTTAGAAAATACATTCAACCGTTTCAGGAAGATCATTCCGGCAGAGAACATCTTAATTGTCACAAACAGCATATATGGTGATCTGGTAAGGGAACAACTTCCGGACCTTCCGGATAAGAATATTCTGCTGGAACCCCTTCGGAGAAATACCGCTCCCTGTATTGCCTATGCAAGCTATAAGATCCTTGAGAGGAATCCGGAAGCCAGCATGGTGGTAGCTCCTTCCGATCATCTTATATTGGATGAGAAAGAGTTCCTGAATGTAGTAAATGAGGGTCTCGGTTTCGTGCATAAGGAGAATGCCCTGATGACCATTGGCATCCCTCCAAGCAGACCCGAAACCGGATATGGTTATATCCAGGTAAACGGAAGTTCATCGACCAGTAAAAAATTTAAGAATCTCAGAAAGGTTAAAACCTTTACAGAAAAGCCAGATCTCAAGCTGGCCAAAGTATTCCTGGAAAGCGGGGAGTTTTTCTGGAATTCGGGGATCTTTTTCTGGTCTGTTGATACCATCCTCGATTCATTTGCCAGGTATTTGCCTGAAATACATGCCCGTTTCAATCAAGGAAAGGGTAAATATGATACATTTGAAGAGGAAGAATTTATCGGGAAAACCTATGCCGAATGCAAAAACATATCCATCGACTACGGGATCATGGAGAAGGCCGAGAATGTTCATGTGATCACCGCAGATGTTGGCTGGTCGGATCTGGGGACCTGGGGCTCCCTGCATGACCAGATGGAAAAGGACAAAACGGACAACACCATTATCGGGGAACATGTAATGACCTATGATCTGAGGGGATGTCTTGTCAGTGTACCGGCAGATAAGCTCGTTGTACTTCAGGGTCTGAAAGATACCATCGTTGTTGAAACAGATGATATCTTACTGGTATGCAAAATGGAGGACGAACAGAAGATCAAGAATTTTGTAAATGATGTACGCATTCTGAAAGGCGGAGATTACGTCTAAGCAGCGCAGGCCATACCAAGGATATTAAAATCTGAGCCTATAAATATTGCTTGCAAGATTTTCAGCGAAGTTTTAATCATTATAGCATGTACGAATTGTATAAAAAAAAGGAGCTGCCCTTTTGAGGCAGCTCCTTTAAATATATAGTTGAGAGTTGAGACAGTTTAATATTCCCAGAGATCGTGCTCAAATTCAAACAGCCAGTTCTTGATCCTCTCTGCTTCGAACATGGCATCCATACCACTGTTATAGTCATTTACGGACCTGTCATCATAAACATTCGAGATCTTATAGATATAAGAACTGAACTTGCGTTGGTTGAACAGGTCATCAAAGGAGATCCTCTGAGCATCATTGTTTGGATTAAATACTTCCTGCTTTGACAGGTAGTACCTGATCTCTGGATAATAAACCCAGAACAGCGGTGTCTTGCTGATATCCCCGGTGGGTACATCTTCATTGGTTATTGGATCTATGACGGTCCGGGGGTATACCCGGATCGGGCAGAGACCGATAATTCTCACCTGGAAGGTGGAATATCTTTTATCGAAGAACCATTTCTCCTTGACCATCAACCTGGTTACATCATCCAGGTTGATCTGCACATCCACAATTTTCATTACTGTCTGGCCGGTCAGCGAATCAAGAAAAGGTTCCGGTATGGAGTCCACTTTTATCTGGGCATAGATCTCCTCAAGGCTCATCGGTTTCTCAAACTCATAACCCAGCAGTGGTTCGTAAGCAAAAACCTGGCGTCCAGGCAATGGGTCCTCGAGAATATCGAGCAACAGCTGTGTAATGTTCCTCCGGTCACCAATGGGCCTGGTCGGGAAAAACAGGGGATGGTTCATTTTCTCTCTGAGATTGAGCATCCGCCATGCAACTTTTTCCCACATTACATCTGCTTCGCGAACAAAAGGATAGGGAACAGGATCCCGGTCAGGTATATGTTCCTTGTCGTATACCTCTTTCTTTTCAATTAAACTGATTGATTGAGCCTTTCCTGGCTGCACCCCGATGAGGGTAAACAGAAGGGCCGAAATGAACAGATTGCTGATCGTTTTCATCCTTATCTATGTTAACTTATCTGATTTTAACTGACAGCGTAGGCAGGTACCTTGTAGAACCATCCGGACCTACAGCTGTGATATCGTTGAAATAAATTCTTGATCCAGAACGCAGGTTCCGGATGGTTCCCCTCATTTCACTGCTTAGATTGGCCGAAGTGGAGGGGATATTCTTATCGAAACCCTGAACGATGGCAGTAAATGTATAGCCGGTAATGGTGTAATTCACACCGCCGAACTGAAACCATTCAGGCATTGTTGCCTTCAGGCCGATCTCTCCAAGAATCTGGTTCAGGCTTAAGGTACCGCCCTGGACACCTGCCAGTGTTGGATATGGATCGGGTAATTTTGCCACCCTGAAATCCTTGTATCCCATTGACCGTGTCCTGCCATCCGCTCTCACAGAAACGGAAACCCTGGCTTTTCCTGTCCTGGTAGGGACCACAGTGTAGTTTGTTCCACTTCCCCTTATACGGCCGTTATTGATGGATACAGAGATGGCATTGGCAGGGTAACCGGGAACGGATACTTCCACCGGATTATCAATGGCTGTGTAAAATACAAGCATTTGGGTCGGAGATACCACCAGGCTTGGCATGGCTACGGTGTAACCACCACTGAATGGTTTATTGGTAAATGTCCCGTCATCTCTTTTCAGGCTGATAATCCCTCCCCAGGGTTTCCAACCGGTACTGGCGCCTGCAGTGTTCACCTTATAAACTCCTTTTCCTGCTTCAATCGGCATGGTTTCATAGTCACGTCCCTCTTCTCCGACCATACTGTATTCGACGGTACCATCGTCCTGGATGGTGGAATCGTAACGTCCCACATATACAATGGGTTGTTGGGTGGTATCGAAGGCAGCCATAA
>JAZGGT010000273.1:0-12028 GCA_036480555.1 Bacteroidales bacterium
GATATCACAGATAGCCGAAACATGAATATCATCTCTTCTTAGGATATTGCGTAGATGGGATCTGCCCCGGCCGCCAACTCCAATAAATCCGAGTTGCACATTACCGTTAATACTTTTTTGTCCAAAGGCAAGTTTGGGCATCATAGATAGAGCTATTCCCCCGATGGCAGAAGTTTTAATAAAATTTCGGCGATGGATACCTGGATCCTGTGTTTTATATTCTTTCTTCATTTATCAAATAGTTTTAAATATGTACTGATAATCAGACAGATAGACAGCTGCCTCGAATAAGCCAAGCTAGTGTTTTTCTATATTCTAAAGATATCTCTAACTTGTGATTGAACAAAGTCAAAGTAGAAATAAATCAAGTAATTGATAGATTCAATCACTGAAAAATTATTGATTTCTTGAATTTGACCGGGAAAGCAGCTAGTACGAGGATCCTTTGGCCCATATGTCGCAATGGAGGAGAGTGGTGTAGCATTATTCACCTCCCAGTGTGAAAGCCAGATAACTGTCGCCAGAATGGGTTCCCATCTTACCCCCGCCGCATGCAATGACGATGTACTGCTTTCCATCAATCTCATAACTGCTCGGTGTTGCATAGCCGCCTGCTGGAAGTCTATATTTCCAGAGTTCATCGCCTGTATTCTGATCAAATGCACGGAAGTAGCCATCTTTAGATGCACCAATAAATATGAGGCCTCCTGCAGTCACCACAGGGCCTCCATAATTTTCAGTGCCGGTTTGGGGAATGCCTCTCTCTGATAGCTCTGTAAATTCACCGAGGGGGACCTGCCATTTAATTGTACCTTCATTCAGATCAACCGCCGATAATGTCCCCCAGGGCGGTTTGATGGCCGGGTAACCATCCTGATCAAAGAAACGGTTGTAACCAGAATGGACGAAAGGAGAGCTATGGTTGCCATCAGAAACCGTTTCGGAGATATGGGTTTTGAAAGTGTAATCTTCATCCACAAGAAAGGCAACCAATCCCATTCTTTGATCCTCGTTTAAGTGTTTAAACGAAGGCATAAAACCTTTGCCTTTGAGGATGAGTTCTAAAATCTCTTCTTTATTTTTTCCGGCAATGTTTGCCAGAGAGGGAAAAGTACCTGAAGGGTCTCCCTGGCGCTGCTGACCGTGGCAGACAGCACAATTGATTAAATATAGTGACTCGGCCGGATGTGATGCTTCCTTTTGGATTCCTGATACAGGGACACTGTAATGGATCCAGGGCATGATGTTAACATTCACGTACAATATGCCACTTGATGGGTCGAATGCTGCACCACCCCATTCGGCTCCTCCGTCAAAACCGGGGAACATCATCGTTCCCTGGGTGCTGGGTGGAATGTACATTTGTCCCGTACGGATTGTTGCCAGAATATTTGACACATAATCGTGAGCGACCTGACTGATGTTGGTCACATTTTCCTGGGTAAATTTCTGAGGCACTAAGGGCAAAGGCAAAACAGGAAATGGCTGGGTGGTCCATGCTTCTTCACCTTCCAGGTCTGAATCTGGTACAGGTCTTTCTTCAACTGGAAAAAGTGGTAATCCGGTTTCTCTGTTCAGAAGAAAAATAAAACCATGCTTACTGGTTTGTGCTACGGCGTCAATCATTTCCCCATTGTGATTAACCGTTACCAGATTCGGCGGAGCCGGCAGGTCTCTGTCCCAGATATCATGATGTACTGTCTGGAAATGCCATATTCTCTTTCCGGTTTCTGCATTTAAAGCCAGCACACAGTTTGCGAACAGGTTTTTCCCTTTCCGGTTTCCTCCCCAAAAATCGTAAGCTGCTGAACCTGTTGGGCAAAAAACGATTCCACGGTCTTCGTCGAGGCTCATGCCTGCCCAACAGTTGGCACCACCAATGTATTTGTACGCTTCTTCAGGCCAGGTCTCATATCCCTCTTCCCCGGGTTTAGGAATGGTATTAAAGGTCCATACCAATCTCCCGGTCCGCGCATTAAACGCACGGATGTAACCCGGAGCTGCCCCCATACTTTCGGAAACAACTGAGCCCATGATCAACAAGTCCTTATATATAATACCGGGAGTCCTGGCGACAACATAGCTATCTTGAGCATCAGGGCCCAGACCCGTTTTTAACGAAACAACTCCCGATTGGCCAAATGTCCCAATAAGATGCCCGGTTTCAGCATTTATTGCATACAGGTTTGATCCTGCTGTAAAAAATATGCGTTTATCTTTTCCATTCTCCCAGTATGTTACCCCCCGGTTGACATGCAAAGAGAAATCAGAATCATGATCAGGGATAAACTCCCATATTTGTTTTCCGTTTTCAGCATTCAGGGCAAATACATTCAGTCCTGGTGAAGTTCCGTATAGTACCCTGTCAACAAGAATAGGGTTGCACTTAATCTGAGACAACTGGGCGGAAGGATCTCTGCCAGAATGGTAATCCCAGGCCAGCTTAAGCCGCTGGACATTATGCTTATTAACCTGGTCGAGTGGTGTATATTGGGCACTGCTATTGCCTCCAAGATATACAGGCCAATCCCGGCCTGCTTCTTTAAGCTTGTTATCCGCATTCTTGTTACAGGAAAGATAAATCAGTACTTGCAAAACAAAAAGCAAAGCATTTCGAAAATGGTACTTTTTAACCCCCATCGGTCTGGAAATTACTATATATTAGAATCTGGTTTTTGTCACTTTAGTGTGCCGACATCTTCTGTTGAAAAATGGATGTAAGTAAAACATTCCGGCACATGTGAATCCCAAACGCCATGCGGACTCCATGCCCAGCCACCGGGATCCTCGGCCGGTGGTGCTTCTTTGTACTGGTTGAACCTTGAGAAATCCATCCGCCATATATCCTGGTCCCGGGGTGGTAGGTTCCGGTTATCAGCCATCGCCAACACCGACATACCTGACCAAGGCAATGCCAGTTCTACTGTCCAGCTCCGGTCTCTATCCCTGTCATCATTGATTGTACCATCTACGAAGACCGCACTTTGCAATCCCGGGAAGTCCCAATTCCAATATCCAATTCTGGGTCCCCTGGGATGAGGTTTGTAGGCTACTCCATGAAACGGTATTCTCCCGGGTTCATCCGGGCCTAATCCAGCAATGGTATCATAGCCCCCTGATTTGTATGATTCCTCCCAGATGAAGAATACCTCATAGATGGTTCCAAAAGCATTAATTTCAAATTCGTAGTAGGTGTCCCGTCCTGCAATGAACAGTTCCACATCATTATCCATGTAGATCTTGGCATCCCGTTCAGTCAATGTGGCCTGTACGTCTGGTTCCTCAACCCAGTAGGCTATGTACAAAAAGTCTTCATCCCACAAAACTGCTGCCCTGGTGTCATGGATGGTCTCTTTCCCGTTTATCAGGTCACGGAAAGGAGGAGATTTTGGCGCCACCTGCCAGACAGGTTCATCCAGCCGTCCATCAATGTTTGGCACAGTTCTAACTTTATAGGCATAGTAGTGTGGTATATCAAACTCATTGCAGGGAGGATGTCTCATCGAATCACTCAGAGGAGAAACAGGCCCCTCAGAATTTAATACGGGAGTTGGTGAGTATTTAGTTGATTCACCAGGAAAAATGGTTGGCGAATTGTCCATGAAAAAAAATAGTAGGACAGCCAGAAGTATTAAATTATAGTTCAACATGTTTTAATGATATATAATTATTCCATCATGCCCGGCTTATACCTGTATGCCCTGGAATTATCCAGGTATTCATCAAGCAAGGTGATCTCAAATTCCTTCACCATTTCCTCAATGCTTATGGTTTCATGTTCACTGGTCAACAATACTGAGCCTATTTCACTGGGATCTGAAATGGTTACCTCCTCACCGTATTTCTTTTTCATGGCCCTTAATTTTGCCCAATTATAATCGAGATGAGCCAAACAGTAATCCAGGTTAATGGTACCTACGGTGTAGTGAAAATAATTCGTGGATGTTGCGACAATTTTTCCCATTGGATTTCGAATTTCAGAGCGAAGGCTGGCAATGGCTATCGCACTAACGAAATATGCCCTGCAGGTATAGGCCCAGTGTTCCTGTACCAGTCCCCCGTGATACATGGAAGGGAACACAATAATATCAGGTTTTTGCTCAGCGTATCGCCGGCGCAATTCATCAAAATTAAGATCGAAACAGATGGCACATGCTACCAGTCCAAAATCACATTCAAATACAGGGGCTTCTATCCCTGCTTTTATCCCGGCTTCCATTTCCCCAATGGTAGGAAAGTTCTTATTGTAAACACCAGAAACATTACCATCCCTGTCCAGCAGTATACATGAATTCCTCCAGCTTCCGTCATCCAGCTGGTGCTTCGTTCCAAAGGCTATATAACATTTATTGTTCTTTGCTACGGTTTTAAAATATTCCATTACCTGGTCCCCCCGGACTTTGAAATATTTTAATTGTAAGTCAATATTCATTCCTGCCGGGCGGTCGCAAGCCTCCGGCAATACGATCAGGTCTGGTTTGTCGGGAAGCACTGGGGCCAATTCATTTTGCCAGAATTCAATCATCTGGTCTACAAGTTCCTGCGGTTCCTGGTCCAGGTCAAGATTCGCTGCTGGCGCCCCGATGGTGGCAATTTTCACATAGTTTTGCCCCGAGGCATTAGTGGTTAGAAGAATTAGTAGAAATAGTCCAGTAATGAAAGTAGGGCAAAAAATTCTTTGAATTGTTTTCATACTGTTTTTGCTCCTATTAATAAACATCATTATTTATATATGAAATACTGTGCTGAATCAATTTTGGGAAGATTCAAGACAATGTGTTTGTACCTGAAAATGATTCATCAATATACAAAGAAAAGCATTTTATTGGTATCGACATCTGGAGAGATAACTTAGATCTGGCCAGGCAAACGAAAAAGATATAAAGGCATAATCATTTAGGTAATTTGAAAAAACAGATGATTATCACAAATTTACTATCCAGAACCATAAGAGAGGACCAGGAGGGAAAGAAACCATAGATTTTTCCAATAATAGCTGAATTGAGATATCAATAAATGAATAACAGGGTTGAAAAATCCTTTTGTTGGAGTTTATGAATTTATCATGCTGAGCTATGTTATTAGATTCTGCGTTTCTTTCACAGAAAGGCATGTAAAGCAACTGCTTGTCAGTACTACTTTAATGCTCATATTGAGTGTTGTTACTTTTGCTCAGCAACGAACAATTTCAGGTGTTGTAACGAGCAGTACTGATGGCTTGCCATTGCCGGGCGTAAATGTGATTGTTGCGGGCACTTCAACCGGAACAATATCAGATTTTGAAGGTCATTATTCCTTGGATTTATTACCCGGCGGAGATGTTTCTCTGCAATTCTCGTTTATCGGTTATGATACTGAATTGGTCACGCTAGGCAGTAACAATGTTATTGACATTATCCTGACAGCTAGTCTGGTATCATTAGATGAGGTGGTAATAACCTCTCTTGGTATTGCCAAGGAGAAACGGAGGATCACGTATTCTGCCCAGATCGTTTCAACGGATGAGCTTTCCCAGGCCAGGGAATTAAATGTAGCCAACTCCATGCAGGGCAAAGTAGCGGGGCTGGATCTTACCAAATCCAACTCCGGTGTAGGTTCGGCCTCGAGGGTCGTGCTTCGCGGTAACAGGTCCATAATAGCTAACAACCAACCTCTCATTATACTTGACGGTGTTCCTATAAGCAATGAAGCCGTAGTTTCTGTATCCAGTGAATCCGGAGGTCTTCAGTCACCTGACGGTATCAGTAATATCAGTCCCGTCGACATTGAATCGATCACTGTTCTAAAAGGGCCTAATGCAACAGCCCTTTACGGTTCGAGGGCCAGCAACGGAGCCATAGTAATCTCCACTAAAACAGGTAAAGCAGGAAAAGGTATAGGGGTAGAATTTTCTTCGAACTATACGTTTGAGAAACCTATCATACTTACACGTTTCCAGCAAAAGTATGGTCAGGGAAGTGCCGGATCCTATATCACGAACAGTGAATCTATGTGGGGTCCAGAAATGACCGGACAGATGGTGGATCACTGGTCGCCCGATCCGAACCGGGAAGGCCCCGCACAATATGCCTACTCGGCTCACCCCGATAATTTCAAGGATTTCTTTGTGACGGGTACAAACTGGGCCAATACACTGGCCATTACTACGGGGAATCAAAAATCCCAGGTCTATTTCTCTTATACCAATACCAGGGCACGAGGGATTGTGGAGAACAATAAAATGCGCAGGAACAATTTCAACCTGCGTTATACTTCAGAATTCGGCAAGAGTCTCAGTGCTGATGTCAAGATCACCTATTTCAACCAGGATGTGGATAACAGGATAGGTACCGGAGAATATGATGGTAACCCAATACGGTCCCTTTACAGGCAACCCAGCAATATTTCCCTGGTAGAAGCTCAGGACTATGAATACCATGATGATGCCGGGAACCTGCTTCAGCATTACTGGAAACCATACTCCATGCGCGGGCAGAATGTATACTGGCTACTAAACAAGATCTCTCGTGAGGGTATTCGCGACAGGGTATTAGCAATGGGCAGCCTAAGGTATGAGTTCACTAAGGGTCTGAACCTGATGGTCAGGACCTCAATAGATAGGAGTTTTGACAATATAGAAGCCAAACTGCAAAACGATACCTACCAAATTGCCGACTATGGGAATTATTTACTTATTAGACATAATGCGCTGGAGATCAACAATGAGATACTCCTGAACTACAACTCATTATTTGGAGATAAAGTCTCACTGGATGTTTCATTTGGTGGCAATATGTCGTATCAGAAGAACGAGGGTCTTATTACACGTACAGAAGATCTGCTTAAACCAAATCTGTTTACAATTACAAATACGGGTCGGGTTCTCAGTGAACAGAGGGGCTTAGAAAAACAAATTAATTCTTTATACGGTTTCGCAACGATAGGCTTTAAAGACATTTTGTTCTTAGATTTTACAGGTAGAAATGACTGGTCTTCTACCCTGCCAAAAGAAAGTTGGTCTTATTTTTATCCGTCCGTGGGACTGACCTGGTTAATTACAGACATGTTAAGTACAATTCCATTGTTCCTGACTTTAGCAAAAGTAAGGGCGAATTATGCTGAAGTTGGTAATGATACAGATGCCTACAGAATAAATAAAAAATATACTTTCGGCGCTGGAGGTATCCTTGGTTATGCCTGGAGAGGTGGTACCTTGCCTGCGGAAGACCTGAAACCGGAAAACACCAAATCAACAGAAATTGGATTTGATTTAAGATTTTTCCAAAATAGGTTAGGGATTGACTTTACCTTGTACAGATCCAATACATTCAATCAGTTATTGTCAATTCCATTACCACAGGCATCCGGATATACCTCCAAGCTGATCAATGCAGGAAATGTTCAGAACCAGGGGATGGAAATAACCTTGAATGCAACCCCGGTCCATATCAGAGATTTCTCCTGGGACATGGCATTTAACTATGCCAGGAATGAAAGTGAAGTAATTGAACTTACGGATGATCTCTCGGAATATACAATTCGTGGCCCCAGTTTGTTGACAACCATTAAAGTAGTTATAGGAGAACCTTATGGTCAAATTTACACCAGAGGTTTTGACAGAAACGATCAGGGCCGGATACTGATAAACGATCTTGGCCTGCCCATCGCGGATCCAGGACAAACTAAGCCGATGGGAAATTATAACCCGGACTGGTTTGGTGGGTTTACCAACAACTTTCACTATAAAAAATTCAACCTGAGTATTCTATTCGATATGCGGATGGGTGGTCAAATATTCTCTTTGACCGAGGCCTATCTCGCCGGTGAAGGATTTTCTGATTATACTCTTGAAGGACGTGATGGAATGGTCGTTGATGGTGTGATGGATTCTGATGGCAGTGAAAACGAAATTGTGACGACTTCAGAAGCATATTGGAAATCAGTGGGAGACTGGTGGTCACCGATCGGTGAAGCATTCAAATACGATGCCTCTTTTATTAGATTCAGGGAGCTGGTAATAGGGTACAACATTAGCTTTGATAACAACCCCTATTTACAAAGCCTTGGAGTAGCCGTAGTGGGACGAAATCTGGGTTTCCTCTATAACCCAGCTGGAGTGATCGATCCTAACCTTTCGGTAGGGATCACCAATGCCCAGGGTTCGGAAGGATATGGACTTCCCACTACCAGATCGTTTGGTGTAAACTTGAAATTCACGTTTTAGCACAGGATATAGACCTGAAAACCAATTCGGCTTGATCAAAGGTGTACTACGTGTTATTACTGTTTAGGCTATTATTCAATAATCGAATCATACACACATTGAAGTATAGCTGTTCGAATATTCATTTTGGTCAGCTTATCATTGTCCCGAGTGGTGTATACACTATTGGAGAGAAAAACATAGCTTATTTCGTGCTCGGGGTCAACCCAGGCAAATGTTCCTGTGAATCCCGAATGTCCAAAACCGGAGGGTGATGCTCCAGGGCATGGATAATCATATATAGTACCGTCACGCTCACCCAGTGAAGGTTTATCGAATCCGAGGCCGCGTCTGTTCTTATTCTCAGGAAACTGGTAACTGGAATATAGCTCAATAATTTCCTCCGCTATCATCTGCTCTCCTCCGTAATTACCCATGCGCCTGTACATTTCGAAGAGTTTCAGCAGATCATTGGCTGTGGAGAATAAACCGGCATTCCCTGAGAACCCTCCCATCATTGCCGCCCCTTCATCGTGCACATATCCATGGACCAGTTGCTTGCGAAATTGCGTATCGAGTTCGGTAGGAGCAATCCTTGACAGAGGATAAAACCTGTAAGGATTAAAAACCAGATCCCATGCTCCCAGCGGACGGTAAATCTTCTTTACAAGAAAGTCTTCATAGCGTTCTCCGGACAGGTTCTCAATCATTTCAGGAAAAAGAAAAAAGGAGAGTCCGCTGTACACATACTCCTTTTCGCCGAGAGCCGACTTCCTGATCTCTCTGTAAATCTTCTTCCTGTAGTCACTCTTCAGGTAGACCCGGTCTGCCACCTGGATTGAGTACTTTTCGGAAACACTATTCCTGATAAAACGCCTTTTATAACTTCCGCTTTTTTTTATTGTGTTTTTCCAGTATGTAATATAGGGGTAAAGGCCAGCCTGGTGTGTAAGAATATCCTTTATCTCAAGATCCGCCTTATCAGATCCCTTCATTGAGGGACAGTATTCCGCCAGACGGCCCGAATGTGAAAACAATCCCATGCCTTCCAGCAACATCAGTCCAGGTAAAGGTCCGGAGACCTTGGTAACCGAAGCCAGATCGTAGAGATCTTTCTTTTGGACTTCTATCCTTGAATCAAAAGTATGATAGCCGTATGTTTTGTGAAAGACCACGATCCCTTTACGGGCAACAATTACCTCGCAGCCAGGATATGCTCCGGCCACCAGGCCACCGGTGGCAACAGAATCAATTTTTTGATGCAGTTTCCGGGATGAGATCCCGGCATTTTCCGGGTATCCGTATTGCAACCTGATATTGGCGGTTGTTCTGATCCCATATCCGGCAGGGTATTTATTACTGATCTCTACAGGCAGCCTGCCTTCACCGCCTATTCCTCCAAATATAAGTTGAGCAGCCAACTCTTCAGTGTAGATATTCTGCTGATAAGCAAGGATAAGTCCCTTCGATGATTTAAGTCCCTCAAATCTGTCAAGGTCATTAGGATCACCAAAATAAACCGATATCAGATGTTTTGTTTCTGAAAGTGATGACAGAAAAGTGTCCATCCCGTTCCGGATCCCGGATTGCTGATCTTGTCTCTCTCCGGTATTATAAACTCCGGCAAGTACTACATCGTATGGTTGTAGCATTTCAAGCAATGAGTCTTCAGCGCCTGCTCCGGGATACCAGAAAAAGTTGTCTGTTCGTGTATAGTTGCTTGCCATGTCCTGGAAAGCAGTAGTGGATTGATTATTGATGGCTATACAGGCAATTTTCTTTTCCCCATGTTCCTTTAGGGGAATGGAATGGTCACTGTTATTCAGGACGGTAAGTGAGTACTTATAGAGATCTCTGATAAATGCTTTATTATCAGAACTAATTGCCGGGGAAGCAGGATGGAGACCTGACCAGTATTTAAATGCGAGGATCCTCCTGGCCCTATGCGTAATCGCTTCTGTATCTGTTTTACCCCTGTCCAGAAGTGATTGGATCTGACTGATCGCGATGCCGGCATTATCATCGCCCTGTTCAAAACAGGTGGCCAGGCCTGTCATTTCTGAAGCGTCAGTTGCTATCTGTCCTGCGAATCCCGGAACCTCTTTTAGCACGCTGTCCATTTCAGTGTGGCCAGTACCCGGAATATATCTCCCTGTGCTGAGAATATGATGTTCCTGAAGAGCAGCAGATACATTTACATCAGTAAACGGCGCCAGGAAAACCTGTATTCCCAGTCCCCTGAATTGTTGAGCAATCCTTGTACCCATCTGGTATTTCAGTGAATCATAGATGATTGCTTCAAGTGCCATCTGATTTGGATAAGGCCCCCATTCACCTTCCATGGCAATTGCCAGAGGTACCTTGCTGGCAGACTGGTAATAGTTTATCAGCTCGCTTTGTTCATAAGCTTTACCCTGGTTGAAAATAAGACCGCCAATACCATGCTGCCTGATGATATGATCTGTCTTCACATAATGTGATATATCCTTATCTGAGCCGGTGGCTATCCAGACAGACTGAGCAATTTTCTCTTCTGTGGAAAGTGTGGTAAGTACAGAATCCACCCAGGGATGATCAAGATATTGAAGATAAGGAGTTTGCTGGCCTTTCAAATGGCAAAGAAACAGTGACAGGAGTAAGGTAGAAAATAACTTATTTGATGATCGTTTAAACATATTCAGGTATGTACGCTTGTTTTCCTTCAGATCAATGTCTTTGATCCCATATAAACTAATTCCAAGTCTCAAACTCATCCAACACATCATTTTCTCCCATGAACTCTTTATACATAATGCGACCCTTAAAAGAATATTCCTGTCCGACTTTAAAATCAGGTGCAATAAACTGAAAGTCCCAGGCTGGATTCAGCTCCCCTCCTCCTGTTGGTGACTGGGAGAACCTTATTCCTTGGTCCGGCTTAAACATGTAGGCGAGTACCATGTTATGAAAACGCCCGTAATAGAATGGCTGGTCATACCTGTAATCTGAAAAATGAGAGGCCAGTCGGCCATTGAAGTTTGGAGCAAAATAGATCGGATCTTTTTCCTTCTTCCCTAAATGTGTGCTTTTCGTACCATGCTCTGTTGAGTAGGCTGAAATCCAACCCGTAGATTCTGATCCTTCTTCATTACCCCGGAAATATATCTTCTTGTCTCCTGGTTCATGTATATAGCTGGCCCAGAAGAGGCCTGCATATCCGTGTGTAAAGAAATTTTTATCATGGATAATAAAGCGAAAAACTACATCAATATAATGGGAATCAGTCAGCTTGAAAATAGTTAGGCTTTCCATGCCTGATAAGGGTGTGGGTGACTGGTACAGCAGCACCTCGGAATCTGATATCTTATATAATTCCATGGGATGTTTTCGTGGCTCAAATAATTCGGCCAGGCTGTCACCTCCAAAAATATGCTCAAGGTTAAACCCGGCGTAATTGGGAACAAAAACAGATGAATCCTGAGAAGCGTGTGTCAATTCAGCAATCCCGTTATAACCGGCCCTGTGTTCTTCACCGAATGCAGTATTATCCACGAAAACGACATTGAGCACAGCGTTTGACAACCGAATAACTTTCTGAGGTTCCAGGTTATCAGGTCTCAGTGAAATCTGGTTAACAGTATCCTGCCCTTGTTTCCTGAGATGGCAGGAAGAAAGGAGGAAAATTCCCAGGTATAAAATGACTGTCAGGCTTCTCATTCCCCGTTCTCCTCCCAAAGGTCCTTAACCCGGCTTTCCAGGTCGGGGAAATCTGGCAATTGGGCGCTTGGGACAGGTTCATACCAGAAAGTGGCGCTGCTCCAGTCATCCTGTCTTTCATACAATGCGCTTCCTGTTTTTTCACGGTGC
>JAZGGT010000274.1:0-2580 GCA_036480555.1 Bacteroidales bacterium
GGTTATGTGGGGTTTGGTTCGTTTGATGATTCGGGTAAAATTGATAATGTTCGAATCTGGGCGCGGAACCAGGCGAAAAAGAAATCAAACATTTTTATGAAAAAATATTAATTTTATTGAATTCTGAAACATTCAACTTCCGATAACTTTTAATACTAAATTATGAAAAAAGAAAGCAAAAAGGAGAACAAATCTGGAGTCTCGAGGAGGTCATTCATCGCGACTTCGGCTGCAGCCACAGCGGGACTAACCATCCTGCCGAGCAATGTCATTGCAGGCCTGGGTCATAAAGCGCCCAGTGACAAACTGAACGTTGCCGGTGTGGGCGTTGGTGGACGCGGAGGTGGTGTCATAAAGTCAATCACAGACCAAAATATTGTGGCTCTCTGTGATGTAGACTGGCACTATTCCAAGGGTATATTCAGTGAATACCCGAATGCGAAGAAGTTCTGGGACTGGCGGGTAATGTTCGACAAAATGCAAGACAGCATCGATGCTGTTGTTGTCGGTACCCCTGATCACAACCATGCCATTGTTTCGATCAATGCCATGAAAATGGGCAAGCATGTTTATTGTGAAAAGCCTTTGACACATGCTGTATGGGAATCCCGTGAAATGACCAGGATTGCCAAGGAATATAAGGTAGCCACACAGATGGGGAACCAGGGAAATTCAGGCGAAGGGATACGACAGATCTGTGAATGGATATGGGATGGTGCCATCGGAGAAATCAAGGAATGCCACACTTGGACCAACCGCCCCATCTGGCCACAGGGACTCCAACGTCCGGCTACGGGAGAATGGCCGCCTGATACCCTGAACTGGGATCTGTTTATCGGTCCGGCTAAAATGAAACCTTACCATAGTATACTGCATCCCTGGAGCTGGCGGGGATGGTGGGACTACGGAACGGGAGCCCTTGGAGATATGGCCTGCCATATAATGGATCCGGTCTTTAAGGCCCTGAACCTGGAATATCCCACCAAGGTTCAGGGAAGTTCCACCAGTTTCAATACGGAATGTGCCCCGGCCGCAGAAGTGGTAAAATACACCTTCCCCGAAAGGCCGAAATACAAAAAGGTAAAAATGCCTGAAGTGGAAGTTACCTGGTGGGACGGCGGATTACTGCCCCCGAGGCCCGAAGATCATCCAGCTGGTGAGATGCTGGGCAGAGACGGTGGTGGAGGCTGTTTGTTTATAGGTACCAAAGGAAAAATTATGTGCGGTGTATATGGAAAAGATCCATACCTCCTGCCGGAATCCTATGAAGCATCTTATAAAAAGCCAGAGCCGTACCTGAGGCGGGTAGATCTTGGACACCAGATGGATTGGGTTAGGGCCTGTAAGGAAAGCCCGGAAGACAGGCTGGAATCCAGCTCAAACTTCGGATATTCCGGTCCACTGAACGAAATGGTGGTAATGGGCGTGTTAGCAGTCCGTCTGCAGGACCTGAAAAAGGAACTTCACTGGGATGGTATGAATATGAAGTTTACCAATATCAGTGATTCGGAGACAATCAGGATTGTTACGTTAGATGAATTTGATGTCATTGACGGACATCCTCATTTCAAGACTGAATATACGGATCCAATCAATGCAAAAGGTTTTGCTGAAGAGCTGATCAAGCACAATTACCGCGAAGGCTGGTCATTCTAATCACTTTGGGGTTAGTTCCCCGTTGCTTGCGGCGGGCAGATTCATTTGATGCCCGCTTCAATTTTTTGGAGCGGGCTTTTTATATCGTTCGCCCGGCCTTAATTAGCAGATTTTTAACACACTCATATTGGGAGTTTGAGTAATTTCGGCCGAAATTCACCAATAAACTCCAATATGAAATTAGCAGTAACTGCAGCAAGCGGACAACTGGGTGCTGCCATTGTAAATGAAGCCATCAGGCAACTGGGCAGCCAGAACGTAATTGGTATCGCGCGGAATCCGGAAAAGGCTGCCCATCTTGGCGTGGAAATCCGCCAGGGAGATTACAATAAAAAGGAGGAATATGAGTATGCACTCAAAGGCATTGAAATTGTATTGCTGGTATCCGGAATGGATGCACCGGCCAAAAGAATTGAGCAGCACCGTAACGTGATCAATGCAGCCAAAGCTGCCGGGGTGAATAAGCTGGTTTACACAAGCATATTTGGTGAAACGGGCAAAGGTGCCTTTGATCCTATCATTGAAGCAAACCGGCAAACAGAAAAGGATATCATGGATAGTGGACTGGCCTGGTCCATCGGGAGGAACGGCCTTTACCTGGAGGCTGACCTTGAATACCTTGATCATTATTTTAAGGATGGCAGAATATTCAACTGTGCAGGGGAGGGCAGGTGTGCCTATACATCCCGTGATGAACTGGCCAGGGCATACCTGGATATGATCACCAGGGATGAATTAAACGGATCTGTCTATAACCTGGTCGGGGAGACCATCACACAACAAGAACTGGTGGATGCCATAAACCTGGCCTATGGATCTGATCTGAAGTTTGAGTCCATGAGTGTTGAAGAGTACCGGAGGGACAGGACAGCGGCTCATGGGGATGTATTTGGGACCATCATCTCCGGGATCTATGAAGGCATA
>JAZGGT010000275.1:0-2734 GCA_036480555.1 Bacteroidales bacterium
AGCACATGGTTGATGATGATCCTGGCACTATCTTCAAATTTGAGCTCATCATGGGCGTTGTAATCAGTGCTCTGATTTTCAACAAAATATTCCGGGTTGTACATTTTACCAATATCATGATAAAGCGCACCGGTCCTGACCAGCAGCGGATTTCCTCCAACCCGGATGACTGCCTCTTCAGCCAGGTTAGACACCTGGAGGCTGTGCTGGAAGGTGCCGGGGGCTTTCTCGGCCAGTTCACGCAACAGGGCCTGGCTGGTATCAGACAATTCTATCAGTGTGGAATCAGACAGGAATTTGAAGGTCTTCTCAAATATAAAGATCAGTGGATATACCGTCAGGATCAGCAGACCGTTGCCTGCGAACCACAGGAAAGCCTTGAAATTAATTGCCAGTAGATTGCCTTCCTGTATCATCGAGAAAGCAAGGTATACTGTTGAATAGGAAGCAACGATCATCACCCCTGTAAGGAAAAGAATGCCCCTGCGGTAAGAATTGGTCAGGCTTAATATAGCCACTATGCCCGCTATCAGGTTCAGGAAAATGAATTCATAACTGTTCGGAGCCCAGAAACCAACTATCAGTACCACTATAATATGAATAAACAGGGCCAGGCGGGAATCAAAAAAGGTCCGGACCATGATTGGAACGATGGCAAAGGGCAGGAAATAAATGCTCAACACATTATAGCGTATCGTAAAACTTGAAACAGCCACCATGATCAGCACCAGAAGGAGCAGGAATGAGGATTCACGGGGTGATTGCAGCACCTCAACCCTGAAATTATAAAGGAAAAGATACAGCAGTATCATCAGTATGATCACAAGGATCATCTTGCCCAGGAAAATATAGTTGAAAGCACCTGCAAGTCCCAGGTTCCTGTTATATTCCCTGCGGATGGATTCCAGCACACGGAACCTTTCACTGGTAACCAATTCTCCCCTGGAAATGATCCTTTCACCGGACTGAACCATTCCCCGGGTGAGTGATAGGTCTTCCATCAGTTCATTTTTGACCTGGTTAGAGGTTGTCTCATCATAAAACAGGTTGGGTACAAGAAATTCATTGATATTCAGGGATTTGAAAAAATCTATGTCGGAATCCCTGTAAAGGCTGTCACTGTAATCCGTTAACCTGTCAAGGACATATTCATAGGCCATTTTCTGGGTAAATACTTCTCCATAATCCCGTTCTTCAGCATACTGGTTCTCAAGCAGGACAATGGTCAGATCCTGGTTATCCACCCGCAGCAGGACATCTTCATTGCTTATGATCCCTTTGGAATACACGAATTGCAGGATTTCCCCCGCAAATACCAGGTATTTGGTCCTCATATCATCGCTCCGGCTGCCTTTATATTGTTGATTTACCGCGTCACCTTCCCGGACAACGAAATGAACCTGCCATTGCTCATCAAAGACTTCCAATAGCCTGCCATATTGAAGATTTCCAATTTCCCGGTCAAAAATAAAATAGGGTTTGAACTCTTTGAGAATACTGTCTTGTTCAGCAGCTACCTCCTCATCGTATTTATAGATGGGGAAATTAAACGGGGCAATTAGTTCTTCATGCATCCACGGGGCACCCCTTTGAAACTCGAACCCGAACCTGCCTTCCCTGGGATAAAGCAGGAGGATGATAACGGTAGTAAGAACAAAAAGTGAGATAATCCTTATCTTCTTAAGGTTCCTTGAGAAAAAGAGGAAAAACCTTTTCATTGTGATCCTTTGAAAATTTTGACAAAAATACGAAAACAAATTTAGCTTTTATCCCCTATCTTTAAGTACTGAAATCATCTGTATGGAATACGGCATTGTACAGGCTCCCTTTATCCCGGTCAGGAAGGATCCGGACAGCACCAGTGAAATGACCAGCCAGCTGCTTTTCGGGGAGATATTTGAAGTGCTTGAGAGAAATGAACAGTGGCTTTTTGTACGAAACCGCTTCGATGGCTATGAAGGATGGATATCCCCGGAATTGACCAGCCTGTTTGAAGACGATACCCTCCGGGAATATGAGACCATGGAGTCATCCCTGGTAAAAAAGAAATTCTGCTCCCTCCGGGGTGCGGAAGGAACATTGTTAATCCCCACAGGAAGTGTACTATATTACCATGCAGGGGATACACGGCACATCCAATGCGGGAAGACATATGAGTTTGACATGGACCCCGGGGAAACAGCAACGGACACACTTAAGGCCCTGGAGGACCTGAAGGAGGAGTTGCGGAACGTACCTTACCTATGGGGTGGTAAAAGTAGCTATGGGACAGATTGTTCAGGACTGGTGCAAACCATCTTCCGTATACTGGAGGTTCCCCTTTTTAGAGATGCCTCCCAGCAGGTTGGCCAGGGAATAACGGTGAACATGATCACAGAATCCCAGACAGGAGACCTGCTATTCTTTGATAATGATGAAGGAGAAATTGTACACACCGGTATTATTATCGGTCCCGGTGAAATTCTGCATGCTTCAGGTTGTGTAAAGGTAGATGCCATTGACCACCAGGGTATTTACAGTAAGCAGCTTGGTAAATATACACATAAGCTACGTGTGATCAAGAGAGTTCTTTAAAAACCATATACTATGATTATTATCAATACAGATCAAGTTCCCGGAAAATCCGTTTCCGAAACCCTGGGCATTGCCAGGGGCAGCACTGTCAGGGCACGTCACCTGGGACGTGACATATTCGCAGCAGTGAAAAACAGGGGGGGAGGAGAGATCTCTGAAT
>JAZGGT010000276.1:0-2943 GCA_036480555.1 Bacteroidales bacterium
TTAACATGAGCGTTAAGCTTGATGCCAAATTATGAATTGCATCAGCACAATCAAAGCACTCTTTGACGAATGTCTTGTTTATTTGGACGTATCAATCATAAAATGTCCACGATAATCCAAACCTGAATACCCTCCCGGGCATGGGATAATTCAGTACATGAAAATAATTCTTTTTGATAAGACCAGCATAGGGATGGTCATATCTGAGGAAAAAGCGGGTCCGTTTCAATTTGGCTGTAAGGAATGGATTCAGGTATGGATAATTCCCTAATTCCATGATATCCTGGTTATAGAATAGTCCGGAAGAAGGAGAAAATGCCAGGGCCCGGTACCGGGTATAATAATACAAATCAAATCCAAGTTGAGCTGTCAAGGCATTTTTAACAATGATAAATGAAATATAATTTGAGGTATAGTAGGAAAGGTCGGGCAATCTCACTACGTTGTTGTCACTGCTGAGCTGGTAATGAATCTGGTGATCAGAATGGAAAATCCCGGCGCTGAAGTGCTTGTGCAGTTTAAGTCCGATCACAGAAATCACCCCTCCATGCTGCGCCGGCATCGCAGAATCAGTATGGTAAACCAGGTCAGTAACCAGGGAAAGGTGGGCCCCGGCATCAATTTGTATCGCTTCATTGCTTACCTGCAGTGATCCGCGGATATCTTTGATCTTCCTGAAATCATTATACCAGCGGAAATGGTTTGACTCATAGAAATTAAGGAAATGATCCGCTTCCTGTAATGAAAACTCCCCCGAGATACTGATCCTGGATTCCCCTTTCTTACCCTGGAATTCCTTCGTAATATTCCCTTCCAGCAGCAGGTCTCCTGCCCTGTATCCGGTTAAGTAAAACTGTCCGGCAAGGATCCAGTCCCATCCAAATCCTACAGTATGCAGTACACTGGCGCCCAGATGGACATTATTGTACTGGTAGTATTTATGATTCTGGATGCTGGTATCCCCGCCTGAAACCAGGGTATCATTAGCTGTGTTAAAAGCATATCTCACCCATTCATGGGAAATAAATGCCCTGGCCCCGAAATCATTCTTTCGGTGGGGGTTCTCATCGAGCATGACCTGGAAGGTGTTCCTGAGGGATCTGAAATATGTCGAATCCCTGGTCTGATTGGAATCAATGAAGTATGCCGGGTAAAAATCCCGGTTCATATCTGTTATTTTATCTGTATACATCCTGTAACTTCGCTGGTATTCAAAGGTATGCAGCAATGAGCCTGTTGTTACTGTCCTGTCCCGCCACCTGCGGAACCCAGTCTCGCTGGTGGTGTCCGCTACCTCTTCCTCCTTGCCGAATTTATACCTTTGGGTGAAGTGGAACATCAGGCTTTTTATCCTTGAATCTGCTTCTTCCAGGTTAATGTCATAGGCCTTTTCATCGATGTTTTCATTAAAAAAGATGCTGTCATCAGCGATTCCCCCGTTCTCCTCTGCACTTGAATTGTTTACATGAAAACTTGTA
This sequence comes from Bacteroidales bacterium, assembly GCA_036480555.1. GTDB lineage: Bacteria > Bacteroidota > Bacteroidia > Bacteroidales > SM23-62 > SM23-62. The sequence goes on from JAZGGT010000276.1 coordinate 1,479, forward strand.
TGGAAGGAATAATCGTGCCCAGTATAGGATGCGAACAGGTTAAAATTGGTCAATTTGGCTACTTGCCGGCTGTAAAGTCCTGCTGAAGATAGCATACGAATATCAAATCCCAGGTTAAGAAAAGGAGTAAGGTTCTGGGTATGTATGGCATGGAATATATCCTCCCGTTTTTGCTTGTTCCCGGCCGTTGAAAAATATTCCACCAGGGTGAAGGGTTTTATAATATTATAATAGGTATTGTTTTCCGGTGTATACAAATAGGGAGTGAAGGGACGCATGAAGAGAAAATCCGGTCGTTTCTCCCGGTTGAAGAATATAATATTCTGGGTTTGGAGTCCCGTATTACCCAGGAAAGCATTTGCAATACTATTGCTGAAAACAGGATCGTAGATCTGGAACTGTGTCTTCATGGTATCGATCTCCATATCCCGCATGACGGCAAAATCCTCCGTAAGGTTCCAGATCTTAACAAAGGCCTTTGTTGTATCAACCGGCTCATTGATCATATTTTCTTCCGGGATCTCCTGGGAAAAAGCAAGAAAAGGAACCATTAATGCTATTATAAGGAATCGCATCCGCCTCATGCAGTAAAAATAGCTGAAATAATAATTATAACGCTAAAAACCCTGGTTTTAGTGAGCTGCCACAGAGATCAAATCCAAAAAACCAGGATTTTCTGGTCGGTTTTGATATAGGGAGTGAATGACAGCAGAAATTTGCTAATTTTAAAACATGTTCAGGAAAGTTCCCATTCAGGTACTGGCTGCGATCCTGCTTATTGCAGCTGCCTGCCAGTCCGGCCCCACAACCCTGGTGCTGATCTCAAAAGATTACGATAACAGATTTGCGGAATGGCTGCCGATGGCAGGCAGACAATGCAAACCGGTCAATATGTATACGGTAAGCACTGATTCAATAGCTTATTATTTATCGATGGCTGATGGGATCATTATTTCCGGTGGACCCGATGTCAATCCTGCTATTTACGGGAAAGCTTCGGAAACGGATCGTTGTGAGTCCATTGACAACCGCAGGGACAGTCTTGAACTAAGGATGATCCGGTATGCCATGGAAAATAATATCCCGCTCCTGGGAATCTGCCGTGGACACCAGATACTGAATGTGGCCTATAAAGGGAGCCTGATCATAGATATACCATCTGATTATGATACCACTATCATCCATCGGAAAGGGGGTGACCATATGGTAAGGATCGTTGAAGGCACCCTGTTATCAGATCTCATCGTTCCTGATAGCGGCCTCGTAAACAGCAGCCACCACCAGGCTGTGGAAAACCTGGCACCGGGTTTCCGGGCTGCCGCCTTTGCCCGGGACGGGATCATTGAAGCTATTGAACCTGTCGACCTGGATGGGCATCCATTCATACTTGGTGTACAGTGGCACCCTGAAACCCTGATCCGCGAATCAGAAAACCATCCATTCTCCCTTCCCATTCTACTCCGCT
>JAZGGT010000277.1:0-2703 GCA_036480555.1 Bacteroidales bacterium
AATACCTGGCTCCCGGGACAGGTTACAGGTTGATCGTAACCAATGATATGGGCAATGTGTATGTCTCTGATTTTGTCGAGCTACTGCCCTGTCCTGATATCGACAGTATTACATATGAGATCCAGGAAATGCAGACGGAAAATCCGGATTTTAGTTACCTGGGACTTCAATTCTTTGTAAACACTGACTGTTCAGGGGAGTATGCAAAAAACTTCCGCTGGGAACTGGAGGAGACATGGGAATACCACGCAAGATATGAGATAGGTGCTTATTTTGATGGTAGGATCCATGATCTTGAGCACATAATCTACGATTATTTTTATTGCTGGCAATCCAAAAGGATTCGAAGTCTTTACACCTACTCAACACAGAATCTGGGCAGTGGACAGATCAGGAATTTCCCCCTGAACTTCGTGTCCAGCCAGTCAGAAAGGCTCGGTATTAAATACAGTACGCTTGTTAAACAGTTTTCGTTGAGCCGGGAAGCTTATGAATTCTTGAATATACTCGAAGAACAATCAAAGCAAAGTGGTGAGTTATATGAATCACAGCCGAGACAGATCCATGGAAATATCCACCCTCAGGATGATAGTGAAGAACCAGTCCTGGGTCTGTTTTACGCCACCTCAGTCAAGGAAAAGCGCATTTTCGTAAAGCCACCCATTAAAACCTATAGACCAGACTGTGATCCACTCGGGCTTAGTACTACTGAACTGAATGATTATCTCCATTCTATTAGCCCTTCTCAATATCCCATTTATCTATATTATGAAGATTTGGGATTACTTAGGGTATACGATTATGCAGAGCAGTACTGTTTTGACTGCAGGCTGAGGGGAGGCACTACTGAACGTCCGGATTTTTGGGAATAATAGAAGTATTATGAGAATTTACCTGGTCATAATATGTATGGTGTTGCTGGTTTCCCCGGCATATCCTGCCGCCGATACTTCCTTTTCCCTCCCGGCATCCCTGAACGAAAGGATACAGGTAATGACCGACAGGGATATCTATGCGATTGGTGAAAGAATCCTGTTTGCAGGAATAAATATAAGTCCACCGGAACTTGACACAAACTACTGGAGCAAAGTGCTTTACCTGGAATTGCTGACACCCCGTGGGACCTCTGTTGCGCAGGGTAAATTCCCCATGTCCTGCTCCAGGGCATCAGGATACCTCACCATCCCTGAACATCTGTTAACCGGAAATTATTACCTCGTTGCCTACACCAAGTGGATGAGGAATTTCTCTCCGGTAAATTTTCATTACCAGCTGATTAAAATTATCAATCCGTATACGCCACAATTGGAGACATCCAATTTCTCCAATGGAAACAGGCACACAGGAGAAAGAGAAGAAATTACCCTGAATAAGGCAATCACATGCAGTACCGATAAAGCTTCGTATCGCCAGCGAGAAAAAGTAAACCTTACAATAAACATCCCTGGCTCATCGCGATCCCTGACCAATACCTATAGTGTGACTGTTGTCAGGAATAGTTCTTCCGATACCCTGAGGTATTTGAAGATCCTTCCTGAAAAAGTTCAATATCACAGGCCTCCCGGAACCATTTATCTGCCGGAGACCAGGGGCTTGTCCCTGAGTGGAAGGGTGGTTTCCACAGATTCAGCCGTATCGGTCCCAGGTGAAAATGTGAACCTTGCCATTCTCGGTCGGGAACCCGGGTTCCGGGTAATCCCTTCAGGTCCCCGGGGTTCATTCTGCTTTGTACTGGATTCCATGAGTGGAAGGAACGACATGTATATAGCTTCAAATCATGATGAAGAGAACCTTGAGATCCGTATTGATAATGATTTTGCAAACCCTGCGGTAAGATTCCCTGAAATACCGTTCATCCTCTCTGAATCTGAAAAAGAACTGGCCACTGAGATCATTTTTAATATGCAGATCAACAGCCATTTCCATTCACCCGGCATAACAATGTCTGAGCCGGGTGACGAAGGGGAAGATCCCCGGATAATCTCATTTTATGGTCTCCCGTCCAGTTCCATATTGATTGATGATTATATAGAACTGCCGACCTTAAAAGAAGTATTAATTGAACTTGTCCCCGGCGTATTTCCCCGTGTACGTAACAAGGAAGCCTATCTCACCTTTAGTGGCAACAAGCTGACGTTTACGCTGATCAATCAGTATTCCCCATTGCTCCTGGTAGATCAGGTACCCGTATTCGGCCTGGATGAACTATTATTGATGTCACCAAAAAAGATTCACAGGGTTGAGATTCTGAATGAAATATATATTATCGGGAACACTACCTATGGCGGTATATTAAACATTATCACGAGAAAAGGTGATCTTGCCGGGATCGATCTTCCTGAAAATTCATTTTTCTTTGATTTTACATCATTTCTGCCACAGGATAATCTGGATTTCCCCCGCTACGAGGATCAGGAATTCGACAGTGCAGATCCGGATTACAGGAATTGCCTTTACTGGTCCCCTGATATCAAAGCAGCACCTGGCCAGGATCTTGAGCTGGATTTCTTTACCTCGGATAACAGTGGTGACTACATGGTTCTGATCCGTGGGGTTGGCGAAGATGGATCAATCCTGCAGGGAAAATGTAATTTCCAGGTAGATTAAAATTCTCGCCAGGGTTTACATGGCCAGGCCATAGCGAAGCTTAATTGTAAACTGGCTGGCATCATATTGCCACCACCTTTCAGTAATGGCCTGCTG
>JAZGGT010000278.1:0-3517 GCA_036480555.1 Bacteroidales bacterium
CATTTCCTGTGTCTCTCCATCATAGATATAGGGGAAATTGAACTTCTTGTATTCCGCCCTGATCTTCATGTCTTCAAGCTCGTCGCCCAGATCCGTGTACCCCAGTTCATCAAGCCGGACGGCCAGCGGATCATTGGGTGATACGGCCAGGAATCCGACTCCCTTTCCCTGGTAATCACCCACCAGCTGGATGATCCTGTCTTCGTAAGATTGTGCAGTGGGACAATGGTTGCAGGTAAAGATGATGACAAGGAATTTATTATCATCAAAGTCCTTCAGGCTGTAATCCTTTCCATCAATCCCTGGTAATAAAAAATCAGGTGCCATCTGTCCAATTTGCAGGGTTGGGTTGTCTGCCTGCGCCTGCAGATTGATTGCAGTGTAAAATAATGTCATAATCAGCATTATGACGGCCCTGGTGTTTTTCGAATATTTCATTTGTTTACAGAATTTAGATCAAAGATAAAAATACCACGGCCAACCCCGGCCCAGTCATTTTTCCTGGCTACCTGGAAAGCCATGTATCTTCCATCATCACTGATTACCGGGTTGGAAGACTTATATCCATGATAATCAGCAAAATATGTTAATCTCTCCGCCTCTCCGGAGCCATTCAGTTTCAATTTATAGATGTCTATTTGCCCGGTACCTTTACTATTATGCCTGTCACATTCCACCAAGGTAAAATTTCCATCCGGAAAAATCCCTTCCGGTTCATCATATTCATCTGCTTTCTGTGAATAATTCCTTATTTCACCTGATTCAATGATAAGTCCCATTACCTCACAATTCCGGTATTCCTCTCCATATCCGCTGAATATGATTTCCTTACCATCCGGGGGCCTGAAATTCTGTGTTTCAATATCAAGAAGTGGAGTAAGGTACTCTTTTGTCAGTATTTTCTTCTTATTGATGATTTCCGGGATACCTTCATCATACCTCAGATCTGCCATATAAAAAACAGCATCTGGCTGATCTCCCCGGACTGACCAGGCTATCTTTAAATTATTTCTTGACACGGCTGGCCCTTCATAACAGATCTCATCCAATGCGATGGGAGCTTTCTGAAAATCTTTTTTTAAGATCCACAATTCAGCATTTTTTTTCCGGCTGGGAACCGGATCTTCCGCATCAAAATGCCTTGCACCGGATAAAAGGATATCTCCATTACTGAGATAAAGGGCACGAACATAACCTTCATGGTAATAATGGTGTGTCATGGGCCTTAATTCGCCAGTTTCCACTGTAACTTCATATACATCCCCGAAGGTTTTTTCAATAAACAGAATTTTTTTTCCATCATGTGACCAGTCGGCCCGTTGTCCGAAAGTTGTAATCTGTTTAATATGTGGCGGCAAATCAAAAGGAAATGAATGCGAAATGGCGGGCCCGGGTAACTTCCTATTAATGTCTGAACAATTGAAATAGCTTAAGCAAGCTATAATGCAGATTATCTTCAGAATCGTGTACTGTCTCATATTATTTTTCATTGATCACGTCCGGTAATTCTCAATAACTCATTTTTCAGTTTATCCTTAATTTCAGCAAAATCGGGATTGCCGGCAAGGTTATGCCACTCATGCGGATCGCTCCGGTGATCGTACAATTCTTCTGCTCCGGTGCGGGTCAATACATAACGCCAATCACGGGAACGGACCGTGAATTGCTGGTCTTCGATTTCCCCGGGTTCATTAAGTGCTACAGGGATCCCTGCATCAATGCAGCTCAGGGCAACTGAAGGACCGTCCCATGATCCATTTACGGGATCTTTCAGAAAGGGGCGCATACTATGTCCATCAAGCGGATGACCATCTTCATTGAGCATGGTGCTGTCTGAAATACCACAGAGATCAACAAGGGTTGGATAGAGATCTATCAAACCAACTGGATGATCACAAATGAGTCCGGAATTTTTCCTGTCCGGGAATCTGAATATCATGGGAACACGGGTTGATTCTTCCCATACAGTGTGTTTGAATAATTGATTCTTCTCTCCCATATGGTAGCCATGATCGCTGGTAATTACCACAATTGTATTTTTTGCGTACTCGCTGTTTTCCAGGGCATTGATTATACGGCCGATCTGGGTGTCTGCAAATGCAACACATGCCAGGTACCCCTGAACAAACCTTCTCCATCCTTCATCCCCCTCATAAGCATCCAATAATTTTAAAAGCCGGTCTTCCTTTGCCCCATAATACTGGTACCACAATTCTTCGGCACAATCTTCCAGGTCGTTTTCAAGGTAGGGGGGAGGCTGGACCTCATCCAGGGGAAACATATCGAAATACTCCTGCGGTGCGTGCCAGGGAGAGTGGGGCCGAATGATCCCGACGGAGAGGAAGAAGGGATTTTCATGGTCCTCTTGAAGCTTTTCTATGGCAAAATCAGCAGACATTTCATCCGGCATGGGATCCCTGTCGTTTTGATTCACATAGCGGTAAGGCTTTCTATCGGGATAATGAGCAAAATACCAGCCTGAATAGCCTGGTATATTCTGATCCACATCAGGATGTACTACCGGCACATTATCCAGGGAAGAAAAGGATAAAAACGCAGACTTCCCATAGCTTCTTGGAATATCCGGATGGGCGACCAGATCGCTATAAATATTCTCAGAACTATTTCCTGTCCAGGCAAAGGGCCCGTATTCCATGCCCGGGCCAAATTCTCCCATGCTATCAGCCCTGTTAAATAAAGGCAGAGTATTATGATTGTTATGGAACATTTTCCCGGCACCAAAGATCAGGTACCCATTGTCCGCAAAATGCTCAAAAATAGGTTTACAATTCTTCAGTACCGGGTTGTTTTGCCATGCATTCTTATTTTGATTATACCCATAGAGTCCGGAATTATGCGGATAAATACCCGTCAGGAAACTTGCACGTGACGGACCACAGATAGGATTGGCGCTATGCGCATTGGTGAACCGGATACCCTCCTGAGCAAGTCTGGTGAGATTTGGTGTCTTTGCCTGCGGATGCCCGCCAAATCCTTCGACTGAATCATTCAGATCATCACAGAATATGAATAGTACGTTTGGTTTCTCCTGTTCTGCTGTTTGATCCAGGCAGGAAGTACCTGAGATTAAAATTAGTATTGGGAAAAACAACAATCTCATTAAGTAGTTAGTAATTTTCATAACTTATCATCTTTAAGTCTCTCAAACCATCCCCTGCCATCCAAGGGATACACGGTACACCTCTCAGCCCAGGCATTCCATAAGGAGTCCATCCTGGCAACCCTCTCCGGGTACAAAGCAACAAGGTTATTCACTTCAGACCTGTCATCAGCAAGGTTATACAATTCCCAGTCAAGGATATAGGGTGGTACATTCGTTTCCTTGTCTGCAACCAGTTTCCAGTCCGCCTCCCTGACCGCTCTGGTAGCCTGATGCTCCCAGAAAAGCATCCGCTCACCGATGGATGTACCTGTGAATGTAGGTACAAGGCTTGTCCCTTCCATTGGCAGGATACTGTTACCTTTAAATGAATCAGGATATTTTCCGCCGGCGAGT
>JAZGGT010000279.1:0-17575 GCA_036480555.1 Bacteroidales bacterium
ATTAGTTATGTCGAAGCTGAATCGATTACCTCAGTTGATGTCTCTGATAGAGGAATTGTTGATATGACCGGGATTGAGGCGTTTATTAATCTCGATACCTTGGACTGCAGTCTCAATTCTATAACAAGTCTGGATTTATTAAAAAATACAAGGTTAAAAGATTTGAATTGCACTCAATGCCAACTAAGCAGTCTGAATGTATCAAAAAATATTTTGTTAGAATGGCTGAGCTGTTGGAATAATGAGTTAACAAGTCTGAATATTTCAAATAATCCAGTATTAATAGGTTTATACATACAGCGTAATCAAATAAATACTCTGGATCTTTCTAATAATACTACTATAAATTATTTGAGGTGTAGAGGTAACCAATTTACCAAGCTGGATGTGTCCAATAATAATTCTTTAAAAGTTTTAAGTATTGATGAGATGCCAATGCTATTTGAAGTTTGTGTATGGGAACTACCTTTTCCACCTGAGGGTGTTGAAATTGATACAACAGATAGTCCAAATGTCTGTTTCGAAACAGATTGCAACGGTACTTGTAGTACAACTGGAATTAACTCAAACAGTCCAACAGGACTGTCTATATATCCCAATCCAACCAATAATATGTTAACCATTGAAACAAACCGATCAGCACAACATACTGTCGAAATAACCTCACTAAACGGACAATTGTTATACAGCGATATAATGGATAGTCCTACGCACCAAATCGATCTCTCATCCTTTCAGAAGGGACTTTATTTCATTACTGTAAGGTCCAGGGATTTTGTAAGAACTGAGAAAATAATAAAACTTTAGGTAATGTAGTCTTCCCAGACCCTAAACTCAACTTGGTATAGGTAATTATCAGGGAGTGGATGGTTTGGGTGTGCCAAGTTCAAGAACCTATGGTATTTACGCTAAGTTCAGGTTCTAATTATGAAAGAACCTGCCAGGATACTGAGCCACTTTGACTCACATCTCCGATATCCCTAATTCCTTCTTCAGTGTGTTGAATTTTTGTTCCAATATGGCTTTCTGATCCGGGTAATCCTGCCGGTTTTCCAGAGAACCTTTTACGCTGAAATAAAATTTGATCTTGGGTTCGGTGCCGGATGGCCGGATGGAAACCTTGGTGTTGTCTTCCGTGATAAACTGGAGCACATTGGACTTTGGCAGTTCAATAGGGCTTGTTTCACCAGTCCGTATATCCCGGGTTGTACTGATCTGGTAATCATGGATCAGCATAACCCTGGAGCCGGCCAACTCAACCGGAGGTGTTTCCCGGTAGTTCTGCATCATCTCTGCTATGAGTTCTGCACCCGATTTTCCTTTCTTGACGATGTAAGTCAATTCCTCCAGGTAGAGGCCGAATTCCAGGTAAATATCCAGCAGTAATTCATACAGGGTTTTACCCTGGCCCCTGGCCCAGGCAGCCGTTTCGGCAATTAAGGCGCAGGACATGACGGCATCCTTGTCGCGTACAAAATCCCCCGCTAAATATCCATAACTTTCTTCCGAGCCAATAATAAATTCCTTTTTGCCTTCCTGGCGCTGCATGATGTCGGCAATGAATTTAAAGCCCGTCAGGACATCGAATATCTCAACCTCATATTTCCTGGCAATGTCTGCCAGTAACTCGGTGGTAACGATGGTTTTGGCCACGTATTGGTTCCCGGTCAGTTTCCCGTTTTCCGACCATTTCCTGATCAGGTAATAATAGAGCAGGGATCCGGTCTGGTTGCCGTTCAGCAATATCAACTTACCCTGGTCATCACGCACGGCAATCCCCACCCGGTCAGCATCAGGATCGGTAGCCATAACCAGAATGGCCCCTGCATCTTCTGCTCTTTGCAAGGCCATCGCCAGGGCTGCGGTTTCCTCGGGATTGGGTGAAATCACGGTTGGGAAATCCCCGTTTACCTCATCCTGTTCAGGTACATTGATCACCTGGGTGAACCCAAATTTTTTCAGGGCCATGGGGACCAGTTTTACGCCGGTTCCATGAATGGGCGTGTAAACGATTTTCAGGTCATGTTGCTGCCGGATTGCTTCCGGAGAAAGGGATAGGGTCGACAGTTTATCTATGTACAGATCATCAAATGATGCCCCGATGGTCTCGATCAACACGGGATCACCCTCGAATTTTATCTCATCAATGGAGGAGATCTTGTTTACTTCCTTAATGATGTTCTTGTCATGCGGTGCGATGATCTGGCCGCCGGCATCCCAGTAAACCTTGTATCCATTGTATTCTTTGGGATTGTGGGAAGCGGTAATGACGACGCCGGACTGGCATCCGAAATGCCGGATAGCAAAGGAGAGTTCAGGTGTCGGTTTCAGCTCATCGAAAAGATAAGCCTTGATCCCGTTGGCCGCGAAGATGCGGGCAGTAGTTTCTGCGAACAGGGGACTGTTATTGCGGCAGTCATAAGCAATGGCGACCTTTATCTGTGGCAGATCCTGGAAACAAGAAAGTAGATAATTACACAGGCCCTGGGTGGCCATGCCCACCGTATAGATGTTCATGCGGTTGGTGCCGGCCCCCATGATGCCTCTCAATCCACCGGTGCCAAATTCCAGGTTCCTGTAGAATGATTCGACCAGTTCATCCTCATCATACCTGAGCAGATAATGAATCTGCTCCCTGGTCTCATCATCAATATTGCTATCCAGCCAGGTACCTGCCTTTTTCCTTATTTCTATTAACAGGGCTTCTTTTTCCATCCAATGATTTATTAGACGGTTATTTCCTTAATGCATTCCTTCAGGCTATCCTTCCAATGCGGTATACGTAAATCATATTCACCCGTTATTTTTTCCTTGCTCATAACACTGTAACGGGGCCTCTTTGCTCTGGTGACATAGTCTTTTGATTCGACCGGGAGGATCTCGCATCCTGTTCCGGCAAAATCTATGATGGCTGTGGCAAATTCAAACCAGCTGCACACACCCTGGTTTGAATAGTGGTATATATCGTACCTGGGTGAATTTTTTTGTTCGATCTCAATCCGGATCATTTCCAGGATGGCCATGGCCAGGTCTCGTGCGTAGGTGGGACAGCCGGTCTGGTCAAATACCACATTCAGCTGTTCCCTTTCTCCTGACAGCCTGAGTATTGTCTTGACAAAATTGTTTCCGAATGAGGAATATAGCCAGGATGTGCGAACGATGATCCCTGTGCCTGCTTTTTGCAGGGCCTGTTCCCCCTGCAGCTTACTCTTCCCGTAAATAGTTTGGGGATTTACCATGTCATCTTCTATGTACGGGTGGTTTTTTTCACCATTAAAGATATAATCTGTGGATATATGGATTAGCTGCATCCCGCGTTCAGCAGAGATCGTTGCCAGGGTTCCCGTGGCATCTGCATTGAGCAGGTATGCCATATCTTCATCATCCTCAGCCTTATCCACCGCAGTGTAGCCGGCACAATTAACAAGGAATTTCACCGGGTTGTTGTCAAGAAAGCTTCGGATATCACCGGGGCGGGTAATATCAAGTTCTTCCAGGTCAGTGAAGTTGAATGACATCTCCGAGAATTTGCCGGAGATCCGCTGGATCTCACTGCCGAGCTGTCCTTTGCAACCAGTGATCAGTACAGGAGTCATTAGTATTGAAAATTCATGGATGCCTCATGCAGGGATGGCATGGCAAGATCCCGACCGGAGAGGATCCTGTCTTCCGGTTCTACCTTCCAGTCTATCCCTATTTCCGGGTCATCATAGCGGATCCCGGTCTCGAGATCTGGTGCATAAAATTCATCACATTTATACAATACTACGGCGGCATCGCTAAGTACCGAAAATCCGTGTGCAAAACCTTTGGGTATTAGCATTTGTAGTTTGTTATCTGCTGAAAGCTCAATCCCTTTCCATTGCAGGAATGTGGGAGAATTTTTTCGCAGATCTACGGCTACATCACAGATGCTGCCCTCGAGGACCCTGACAAACTTGGTCTGGGCCTTAGGTTCAAGCTGGTAATGGAGTCCACGGACCACACCGTAAAGCGATTTGGATTGGTTATCCTGGATGAAATGGAATGGATGCCCCGCTTTATCCAGGTCAGACTCGTTGAAGCTTTCAAAGAAATACCCCCGTTCATCCTCGAATATTTTGGGTTTAATCACCAATAATCCGGCTATCCCGGTTTCCCTGATTTCCATTTTAACTGTCAAACGTAAATGTGAAGATCTTTTCTTCAGCAATGTTCATCAAATACTGTCCGTACTGGTTCTTACTAAGGGGCTCCGCAAGCCTGACCAGTTGTTCTTTATTAATGTAGCCCCGCTTGAAGGCGATCTCTTCAATACATGAAACTTTCAGTCCCTGTCTTTCTTCTATGGTGTAGATATAATTGGATGCCTGCAGGAGGCTTTCATGGGTTCCTGTGTCGAGCCATGCCATTCCCCGTCCCATGATCCTGACCTTCAGCCTGTCTTCCTTGAGATACAGGCGGTTCAGATCTGTTATTTCCAGTTCTCCGCGTGCAGACGGCTTTAATGATTTGGCCTTTTCAATGACATCGTTGCCATAGAAATACAGTCCTGTTACAGCATAATTACTCCTGGGCTGTTTTGGTTTTTCTTCAATGGTAAGAGCTTTCCCCTTAGCATCAAAATCCACAACCCCGTATCTCTCGGGATCGGTTACATAATAACCGAATACCACAGCCCCGTCTTCCAAAGCGGCAGTATCGAGAAGCACCTTGCCAAATCCATGTCCATAAAAAATATTATCTCCCAGGATCATACATACAGGGTCATTGCCTATAAAATTCTCACCGATGATAAATGCCTGTGCCAGTCCGTCCGGTGAAGGCTGGATCTCATAAGTGAGGTTCAGTCCCAGTTGCTGCCCGTCCCCCAGCAGATCTTCATACAGGTGTATATCTTCCGGTGTGGAGATTATCAGGATTTCGCGTATCCCTGCCAGCATTAGTACAGACAGGGGATAATATATCATGGGTTTATCATAGACCGGGATGATCTGTTTTGATATGCTTTTTGTCAGGGGGTAAAGCCGTGTTCCTGCACCTCCTGCAAGAATAATTCCTTTCATTTCTTAATGGTTTCTTTAAAATATTCAATCGTTTTTTGCAGGCCTTCTTCCAGTTTTATCTTAGGTTTCCAGTCATCCAGCAGCCTGTTGGCCAGGGAAATATCCGGTTGCCGCTGTATAGGATCATCCTGTGGAAGTGGCTTGTATGCAATCTTTGATTTGCTACCGGTAATTTCCAGGACCAGCTCTGCGAGTTCCTTGATGGTGAATTCCCTTGGATTCCCAATATTTACCGGTCCAGCTACATCATCCTTGGTTCCCATCATTCGCATCATTCCCTCCAGGAGGTCATCAATGTACTGAAAGCTACGGGTCTGGGTACCATCCCCGTAAACAGTAAGTTCTTTGCCTTGGAGGGCCTGTACGATGAAATTGGAAACTACCCGTCCATCATCCGGGTTCATCCTTGGTCCATAGGTATTAAATATCCTGACGATTTTTACCCTGACCTTGTTCTGCCGCAGGTAGTCCATGCACAATGTCTCAGCACATCGCTTGCCCTCATCATAGCAGGAGCGGATACCGATAGGGTTTACATGTCCCCAGTATTCCTCTGTCTGGGGATGAACCTGCGGGTCACCATATACTTCACTGGTGGAGGCCTGGAGTATCTTGGCCTGAACCCGTTTAGCAAGGCCCAGCATATGGATGATACCCATCACGGATGTTTTGATGGTCTTGATGGCATTGAACTGGTAATGTTCAGGTGATGCCGGACAGGCAAGATTATAGATCTCATCGACCTCCATGAAGTATGGCATAATGATATCATGCCTGACTAGTTCAAAATACGGGTGGTCAAGCAGGTGGATGATATTCTTTTTTGCCCCGGTGAAGAAATTATCCAGGCAGGTAACTTCAAAACCATACTCAAGGAGGCGTTCGCAGAGATGGGAGCCGATAAAGCCGGCCCCACCGGTTACCAGGATTCTTCTCATTGCAGGCAGTTTAGTCTAAATTCCGGCCTATCCCGTAATAGGTAATGCCGTTTTCTTTCATTTCAGCAGGATCATAAATATTCCGGCCGTCAAAGACCACATAGTCTTTCATCAATTTCTTCAACAGCGTATGGTTCAGTATCCTGAATTCTGACCACTCCGTGATCAGGATCAGGGCATGTGCATCGATCAATGCCTCGTACCGGTCTTTTGTATATTCGATCCTGTCTCCCATGGTATTCTTAAATTCTTCCATGGCTACCGGGTCAAAGGCTTTGATATGGCAACCGGTCTTTAATAATTCAGAGATCACCACTGCAGCAGGTGCTTCACGGGTATCATCTGTATTGGGCTTGAATGAGAGTCCCCATACAGCCATGGTCTTGCCTTCGAGTGATTCCTTAAAGTGGGAAGTGATCTTTCCGACCAGCACGGTTTTCTGGTACTCATTTACTTCCTCAACCGATTCAAGGATCCGCATGGGATACCCGTATTGGAGTCCCGTGTTAATCAATGCCTTCACATCTTTCGGGAAACATGAACCACCATAACCGATACCGGCATAGATGAATTTATTACCGATCCGGCTGTCACTTCCGATGCCCCTGCGGACCATGTTTACATCAGCTCCCGTCCGTTCACATAGATTGGCGATATCATTGATGAAACTGATCTTGGTAGCCAGCATGGCATTGGCAGCGTATTTGGTCATCTCGGCCGATGGGATATCCATGAAGATAAGGGGATGACCGTTCAGGAGGAAGGGATTGTACATCCGTTTCATGATCTTCTCTGCCCGGGGAGAATCAGTCCCGATAACAATCCTGTCAGGTTTGAGGAAATCATCAATGGCGTTCCCTTCTTTCAGGAATTCAGGGTTTGAAGCAACATCAAACGGGATATTAACCTTACGCTGGTCCAATACCTCCTGTACTGCAGCTCTGACCTTTTCTGCCGTTCCTACAGGCACGGTACTCTTTGTTACAATCACGATATATTCAGTGATAAGCTGGCCTATCTGTCTGGCTACTTCAAGTACATATTTGAGATCCGCACTGCCATCCTCCCCGGGAGGAGTGCCGACGGCAATAAAGACAGCATCTGTTTCAGCCAGGGCTTGCTGGTAATCTGTAGTAAAGTTTAATCTTTTTGACTCCAGGTTTCTCGCTATAAGCCTGTCAAGTCCCGGTTCAAAGATAGGTATCTCTCCCTGGTTCAGATTATTGATCTTATCAGCATCGATATCCAGGCATACCACATCCAGTCCCATTTCAGCAAAACACGTTCCGGTGACAAGTCCCACATATCCGGTTCCGACTACTGTGATTTTCATAATTGTTTTGGACCTAAAGATATACCTTTTCTCTAATTTTCAACAATGAAAAATGTCAGGAATATTAACAGTTATAGCTAAAATTAACAGCAAATTTTGCCTGAAATCTGGTGCATTTAAGAATAAAGTCTTATTTTTGCACCTCAATTTACTATAAATATTGTCTAACTTACTAATTATTAATTATTTTGTTAAATGAGTGAAGAAACAAAAAGCATGGATGGGGAAAGCAAAAACAACCCTGAAAATGCAGCAAAACAGGAAGTTGAAAAAGCGGATGAGAAAGTAGCAGAAACTAAAGCCAGCACAAGCAAAACTGGAACAACTGTAGCAGCCAGTGCCAAAAAAACCACGGCAAGACCCAGGACTACGGCAAGCAGAAAAAAAACCGAATCGATCAAGGAGTCAGCAGAACCTGCTGATGTAAAGCCAGAAGCAACCGAGGCCAAAGAAGAGAAAGCTAAAGCTTCTGATTTAATCTCCGAGGCACCTGAGGCCAAAGAAGAGAAAGCTGAAGCTTCTGATTTAATCTCCGAGGCACCTGAGGCCAAAGAAGAGAAAGCTGCACCTGCCGAGGCAAAAGCTGAAGAACCTGTAAAAGAAGAAGAATCCGGGACAGTTGAGGCACAGCTTGCAGCTCCTGTAAGCCTGGGAGACAGTGCAGGTGATTTTGATTGGGATAATTTTGGCAAATCCGATGATATGGTAATGGATGCCGAGAGGACCAAATTCGAAAATATGTATGATGAGACACTTTCCACGATCGCTGAAGCTGAAGTTATTGACGGGACTGTAATTTCAATGAATAATCGGGAAGTCGTTATTAATATAGGCTTTAAATCAGAAGGGGTTGTTAGTCTGAATGAATTCAGGTATAATCCTGAACTTACCCAAGGTGATATTGTAGAGGTATATGTCGATAGCCAGGAAGACAAACAAGGCCAGCTGGTATTGTCACACAAGAAAGCACGGGCCATGCGTTCATGGGACAGGGTCAATGCTGCCCTTGAGCAGGATGAGATCATCAAGGGTTATATCAAGTGCCGGACCAAAGGCGGAATGATCGTGGATGTCTTCGGTATTGAAGCCTTCCTGCCCGGTTCACAGATCGATGTAAAGCCAATACGTGATTACGATGCCTACGTAAGCAAGACAATGGAATTCAAGGTGGTCAAGATCAACCACGAATTCAAAAATGTCGTTGTTTCGCACAAGGCCCTGATCGAGGCTGAGCTGGAACAGCAGAAGAAAGAGATCATTGCCAAGCTTGAAAAAGGCCAGGTGCTCGAGGGTACCGTAAAAAATATCACTTCATACGGGGTTTTCATTGACCTTGGCGGTGTTGACGGACTGATACATATTACAGACCTTTCCTGGGGCCGTGTTAACCATCCGGAAGAGGTCCTGCAACTTGACCAGAAGCTGAATGTGGTAATCCTTGATTTCGATGATGACAAGAAAAGGATTGCACTTGGACTCAAGCAGCTGACTCCTCATCCATGGGATTCCCTCGATGAGAAACTGAACGTTGGGGACAAGGTGAAAGGAAAAGTTGTGGTGATGGCAGATTATGGTGCATTTGTTGAAATAGCAGCCGGAGTGGAAGGCCTGATCCATGTATCTGAAATGTCTTGGTCACAGCATTTGCGCAGTGCACAGGAGTTTTTAAAAGTTGGTGATGAGGTTGAAGCAGTTATCCTGACTCTTGATCGGGAGGAACGTAAGATGTCTCTCGGAATGAAACAATTGAAGACAGATCCCTGGGAAAAAATTGAAGAAAAATATACTGTTGGCACGAAACATAACGCAAAAGTTCGTAACTTTACTAACTTCGGTGTCTTTGTTGAAATAGAGGAAGGCGTGGATGGATTGATCCATATTTCTGACCTCTCGTGGACGAAAAAGATCAAGCATCCAGCAGAATTTACAGCCATAGGGGAAAAGATTGAGGTTGTAGTGCTGGAGATAGACAAAGAAAACAGGCGCTTAAGCCTCGGGCATAAGCAATTAGAGGAGAATCCCTGGGATGTATTCGAAACGGTATTTACACAGGGATCGATACATGAAGGAACGGTCATTGAAATAGTTGACAAGGGAGCAGTCATTGCTCTTCCTTACGGTGTTGAAGGTTTTGTTGCACAGAAGCATATGGTGAAGGAAGACGGATCTGTTCTAAAAGCGGACGAAAAGCTGGAATTCAAAGTCATGGAGTTTAATAAGTCTGCCAAGCGTATCGTGCTGTCACATACCCGTTTATTTGAAGATAAACACCGTAGAACAGAGGATACCAAAAAGCTTACTGCAGACGCCGATACGAAGCGTGCTACAAGGAAATTGAAAAGCAGCCTTGAAAAGACAACATTGGGAGACATTTCCGAGCTTGCCGCCCTGAAATCAGAAATGGAGCAGAAAGAAAAGAAAACCAATGAAGACTCTGCAAAAGATAAGTAGTCACATTTTTAAAATTTAATAGCATATGGAATTCAAGATCGAAAAACTTGATAATTACACATTGATTCAGGTGTTGGAGGAAAAACTGGACACGCATATCGCTCCCACCCTTAAGTCAGAACTCGTGCTTGTATCAGGAAATGGCGAGAAGAACATTGTACTCGACCTGGATCATGTGCGTTATTGTGATTCTTCAGGTTTGAGTGCGATTCTTGTGGCCAACAGGCTTTGTAAAAATGCCAACGGCACATTTGTGCTGACGGGTTTGAATGAAGCCGTTGAAAGACTGATTACAATTTCTCAACTGGACACTGTATTAAACATAACTAATACAGTAAAGGAAGGTGAAGAAATGATCAAGGCAGCCGAGTAAATCCAGGCTGTGTTATTTCGTGTAACTATACTGGGTAGCAGTTCTGCTCTGCCTACTTCAGAAAGATTTCCTACCGCTCATTTGCTGAATGTGAATGAGCGGTTTTTTTTGATCGATTGCGGAGAAGGAACCCAGATGCAACTTCGCAAATACAGGATCCGCCTGGGGAAGATCCATCATATTTTCATCAGCCACCTTCATGGGGATCATATCTTTGGCATTTTCGGTTTGCTTTCCTCCTTCAGCCTGCTTGGCCGGGAAGAACCATTGCATGTATTCGGACCGGAAGGATTGGAAGAAATGGTCCTCGACCATCTGAAATTTTTTCAGAATGACCTGGGATTTGAGCTTTATTTCCACAGGATACAGTGCAGGAGACCTGCCCTGATCCATGAGGACAAGAATATAACCGTCCTCAGCCTGCCCATGGTCCACAGGATTCCCACCTGCGGGTTTCTATTCAGGGAGCAACCAAGGGAAAGAAAATTCCTGAAAGAGAAGATCAGTGAGTATAATATCCCGGTTAAAGATATCGTGAAGATAAAGCAGGGGGCTGATTTCATCATGCCGGACGGAACCAACATCCCAAATTCTGTGCTCACGCTTCCACCAAGGGCACCGAGAAGCTATGCATACTGTTCTGATACCCGGCCGAATAAGAAGAACATACCACTCCTGGAAGGTGTTGATTTATTATACCACGAAGCAACATTTGCCCAGGAAGATGTTCCCCTGGCCCACGAAACCTTTCACTCTACCACCCGGCAGGCTGCAGAAATGGCCGCTGAGACCAGGGCAGGCAAACTGATCATCGGTCATTTCTCATCCAGGTACAAAGACATTTCTGTTCTGGAATCCGAAGCCAGGGAAATTTTTCCGGATACCACAGCTGTAAATGACGGGGACCGCTTCGAGATTGATTGATAATCCTGAGCCGGATTGATTATCTTTGCGCATCAAACCTTTTCTAAGACATGCAGGAAACAATTTACATACTGGATTTCGGGTCACAATATACTCAGCTGATCGCAAGGAAGGTAAGGGAACTGAATGTATATTGCGAAATCCATCCTTATAACAAAGTGCCAGTACCCGGTCCTGATGTAAAGGGAGTGATCCTTTCAGGAAGTCCGTTTTCGGTAAGGGACAAAGACTCCCCGGTTCCTGATCTGGGTAATATCAAAGGCATCCTTCCATTGCTTGGCATCTGTTATGGTGCCCAGTACCTGGCACATGGATATGGGGGAGAGGTCGCCCCGGCTGCAAGCAGGGAATACGGCAGGGCCAATTTAGCCTCGGTTGATCCTGATGCCCGCCTGCTGGATGGGATCAGCAGCGGGTCGCAGGTCTGGATGTCTCATGGTGATACCATCGTAAGGCTTCCGGAAAATTACCGGATCATCTCCAGCACAGGTGACATAGAGGTCGGCGCCTTTCAGATCACCGGTGAAGAGACTTTCGGGCTACAGTTCCACCCGGAAGTTCATCATACTACGGAAGGCCGGCAGATCCTGTATAATTTCCTGGTTGGGAGTTGTGGATGCAAGCAGTCCTGGACACCTGACTCCTTTGTGGAATCAACCGTAAACGAATTGCGTGAGAAACTTGGAAATGACAGGGTGGTCCTGGGACTTTCAGGGGGCGTTGATTCATCGGTAGCCGCCATGCTATTACATAAAGCCATTGGGGATAAACTGACGAGCATTTTTGTGGATAATGGCTTGCTTCGAAAGGATGAGTTCAGAAAAGTCCTGGATACTTATAAGCAATTAGGATTGAATGTGATAGGTGTTAATGAACGAAAGAAATTCCTGGATGACCTGAAAGGTATTACTGATCCGGAACAGAAACGCAAGAGTATTGGCCGGAATTTTATCGAAGTTTTCGAGGAACAGGCCAAAAAACTGGAGGATGTCAGATGGCTTGCACAGGGGACCATCTATCCGGATGTGATTGAGTCAGTATCCGTGAACGGTCCCTCTGCCAAGATAAAATCCCATCATAATGTTGGGGGATTGCCCGAGAGGATGCACCTTGACATCATCGAACCCCTGAAGCTGCTGTTCAAGGATGAGGTGAGGAAGGTTGGGAAGAGTGTGGGACTGGCCCCCATCATTAGAAACAGGCATCCTTTCCCTGGACCCGGACTGGCGGTCAGGATACTGGGGGATATCACCGAAGATAAGGTGAGGATGCTGCAGGAGGCAGATGATATATTTATAAACGGGCTCATGGAAACAGGACTCTATGAAGAAGTCTGGCAGGCCGGTGTGGTCTTGCTGCCTGTTCAGTCCGTGGGCGTTATGGGAGATGAGAGAACCTATGAACTGGCTGTAGCCTTGCGGGCTGTCACTTCGGTAGATGGGATGACGGCTGATTGGGCAAAACTGCCATATGATTTCCTGGCCAGGGTATCCAATGATATCATCAACAAGGTTCGGGGGATAAACAGGGTGGTTTATGATATCAGTTCCAAGCCGCCGGCAACCATTGAGTGGGAATAAGAGTTGAAAATTACAGGGATTGTTTTTATCTTTCAGCCTTTAAATCCATGATTTATGGAAATCCTTCAGATTCCTGAGAAAAACCATACACCCAGGGTATTCCTCGATCCTGATTCCGGTATTTTCGAATTTGAGGGAATATCCCTCCCCGAAGACCTGTTTGCATTTTATACGCCTGTGCTGGAATGGCTCGATACCTACATCGCTGCCATCAGGAAGGTTGAGAACCAGTCGTCTTACCCCTCTCCAAAGGTTACCTTCAAATTGAACTATTACAATTCCGGTTCCGTTCGGATGCTGATTTTTATCTTGCAGAAGATGAAGATGATTGTTGATATTCAGACCGAAACCGTGATTGACTGGTATTATGAAGAAGAAGACCTTCATATCCTCGAAAATGGCAAGGATCTTGCTGATTTGACAGGGGTCACCTTTCAATTCAAGGTATTAAAAGACTGATCATTTTTTTTATCTTTGAACCCTTATTATAGAGTGGGAGGATATATCATGAAAAAAAGGCTTTGTATTATATGGTTTTCAGTGCTGTTCGTATTGATTGTTCCGACGGGGGTCAGGGGACAGGTATTTAGTGATGACGCATTGAAATTCAGCCAGATAATAAACTGGATCGATAAGTATTATGTTGACACGGTTAACAAATCTGACCTGGTAGAGAAGGCCATCGTTGAAATGCTGCATAACCTTGATCCGCATTCAACATACCTGACCAAGGAAGAGGTCAAGGCAATGTCCGAGCCCTTACAGGGCAATTTTGAAGGCATAGGCATTAGTTTCAATATTCTGAACGATACCATTTTTGTAATCAATCCGATCCCAAACGGGCCCTCAGAGAAGGTGGGTATCAGATCCGGGGACAGGATTGTTAAAATTGAAGGACAGCCGGTTGCCGGGATTGGAATTAAAACCTCGGATGTATTTAAAAAACTGAGGGGTAAGAAGGGTACGAGAGTGAGTATATCTATCAGCCGGAGATCGGTAAGCGAGTTGTTGGATTTTACCATCACCAGGGACAAGATTCCCATTTTTAGCCTGGATGCCTCATATATGATCAATGATGAGATAGGTTATGTGAAACTGAACAGGTTTTCTTATACCACCATGAATGAATTCCGGACAGCGCTTGCTGAGCTGAAAGGTGAGGGAATGCAGGACCTTGTCCTGGATCTGGGAGGCAACGGTGGCGGATATATGGATGTAGCCATCAAACTGGCTGACCAGTTCCTGGATGACCGGAGAATCATTGTCTATACCGAAGGGAATTCCCATCCCAAGCGTAAATTCTATTCTTCATCCCGTGGGGAATTCCTTGACGGAAGGGTAGTCATCATCATTGACCAGGGCTCCGCCTCAGCCAGCGAGATTGTGGCCGGGGCTGTTCAGGACTGGGACCGGGGTGTCATTGTGGGCAGGAGGTCTTTTGGAAAGGGACTTGTGCAGAACCCGATGTTATTGCTTGACAGTTCCATGGTAAGACTCACTATAGCCAGATACTATACACCCACCGGAAGATTGATCCAGAAACCTTACGAAAATGGATTCGAGGAATACTCGAAAGACCTGATCAACAGGTATAATATGGGAGAACTTCTGCATTCAGACAGCACTGTTTTCCCCGAATCATTGAAATTTCAGACCCTGGTCAGCCAGCGTCCGGTTTATGGGGGAGGAGGGATCATGCCGGATTATTTTGTCCCCCTCGATACAACTTATAACTCCGTATATTACAGCAGGTTACTGAACAGGGGCATCATCAACTTTTTTACTTTGTCTTATGTTGATGATCACCGCAAGGAATTGCATACGAAATATCCTACATTCCAGTCTTTTCTGGATGGCTTTACCATAAAGGATCAAATACTGGAGGATATGATTGCCTATGCTTCTGAAGAGGATCTTGCCTATAACGAGGAAGACTTCAATGTCTCCAGGGAACATATCAGGCTGGTACTCAAAGCTTATATCGCAAGGGATCTCTGGAATAGCAGTGAATTCTACCAGGTATTCAATACTTCCAATCCCAGTGTATTAAAAGCGATTGAAGTCCTTGATGGCCAGGCTATATACCAGGCCTTGTTGGAATCTAAGCAGTAAAATCTTGAACTTTTGAACCTGGAATCATTTATTAGCTGGTTCAGCGGTAATTATGTTGAGGTCCTGGGTGTTATTACCAGCCTGGTTTATTTATATTTCAGTGTCAGGCAGATCATCTGGCTTTGGCCTTTCGGGATCATCTCATCAGCCTTGTTCATCCTGATTTTTTTTAACGGTAAGTTCTATGCAGACATGGGACTCCAGGTCTACTACGTGGGAGTGAGCATTTACGGTTGGATTTACTGGTCGCGAGGAGGGATATCCCGGAATGAAAAGAGCAGCCTGCCTGTTTGCAGGATAAGCAGCCAACTGGCCCTGGTCCTGAGTGTGACCGGGATAGTGATCATGCTGGGAATCGTATATATTTTAAAAAACTTTACAGACTCTGATGTGCCGTGGGGAGATGGATTCACCACTGCGGGAAGCATTGTAGCCACCTGGATGCTTGCACGTAAGGTGCTGGAACACTGGCTGGTATGGATATTTGTTGACAGTGTGGCCGCGGGACTCTATTTCTATAAGGGCCTGTACCCGTCCTTTCTGCTTTATCTGATCTTTACCATTATTGCAGTTATCGGGTACTTTCACTGGAAGAGGAGTTTATCTGAAAATTCGACATAATATGTTCAAGGTAGTTGTAACGGGACCAGAATCTACCGGTAAGACTGAGATCTGCAAATTCCTGGCAGCATCTTTCGAAACGGAATTTATTCCTGAATATGCCAGGGAATATATAGCTTCATTAAAGCGTCCATATACTTTTGAAGATGTCGAGAAGATAGCCAGGGTGCAGGTTGAACAGTTGCGGCAACACCGGGAGGGAAAATTGCCCATCTTGTTTTTGGACACCTACCTGATCATTACAAAAGTTTGGTTCCGTGAGGTCTATGGGATTATACCTGACTGGATAGATAGCAGTCTTGCAGATGCAGGAATCGACCTTTTTCTATTATGTTATTTTGATATTGATTGGATACCGGATCCAGTACGCGAAAATCCGGGTCCCCGGAGAGCCTTTCTTTATGAGTCTTATCTGAAGGAAATTGAACAAATGGGAAGGCCCTGTGAGGTCATCAGGGGCTGTGGAACAGAAAGATTCAATAATGCAAAAATGGCTATAGAGAAGCATTTTACTTATTTTAGGGATAAACCATGAAAGATTTTATTGCCACGACCCTGTATGGACTGGAAGAAGTACTGGCAGAGGAACTGACCAGCCTGGGTGCCGGTTCTGTCAGGCCACATAACAGGGCAGTTTCCTTTTCAGGGGATAAGAAGATGCTGTACAGGACCAACTACCATCTTCGTACGGCACTCCGGGTGCTCAAACCACTGCAGGCATTCCCGGCCAGGAATGAAGAGGATATTTACAGGGGCATCCGGGATATTGCCTGGGAGATGGTCATGGGACCGGAAAGCACGCTGGCAGTTGAAACAGTGCTGGTCTCAAACAGGTACAAACACTCCGGTTATATATCGCTGAAAGTTAAGGATGGGATCGTTGACAGGTTCAGAGACCGGACAGGGAAGAGGCCATCGGTCGACCTGAAAGATCCCGATGTCCGGATCCACATACACCTGGGGGATACGCATTGCAACGTTTCACTTGACAGTTCAGGAGAATCCCTGCACAAGCGCGGTTACCGGTCACAACCTTTTAAGGCTCCCCTGAACGAGGTCCTTGCAGCAGGCCTGATAAAATTATCCGGATGGGAACCTGGTATGCGGTTTGTCAATCCCATGTGCGGATCGGGTACCCTGGCAATTGAGGCTGGGATGATGGCCAGGGGATTGCCGGGAGGGTATTTCAGGCCGGGATTCGGATTCCAGGCCTGGAAGGATTATGAACCGGATTTATTTGAATCCGTTCGGAAGGAACGATTCCTCAGGGAATCCAGGGATCCGGAGATCATGGCCTGCGATCTGGCCTTCCCTGCCATCCGGGCTGCTCAACAGAACCTGGCAAGGGCAGGTCTGCTGGGGAAGATTGATCTGGTAAAATCAGGCTTTGAATCATGGCAGCTTTCACCTGGGACCGGCATAATCATTATGAATCCGCCTTATGGGGAGAGAATGGAGGAAGATGATCTTCAAGCACTCTATAAAACCATCGGTGATACCCTGAAAAGAAATTTTCCAGGTTACCAGGCCTGGATTTTCAGTGGCAACCCGGATGCAATGAAACATATTGGACTAAGAACAAGCCGCAAACTGACATTATTTAACGGTCCGATCAAATGTAAATATCATCAATATGAACTATATGACGGTTCGAAGAAAAAATTCCATCACGATAATCCGGTTTAAATTTTTTTTATGTATTTTAAAACCTTTAAGTTACTTTAAGCGTATCTAAAGCTTGAAATGTTTGGTAAACCACTCGGATTCCTGTCTTTCAGGAAGTTCATTTTTTTTATATATTTGCTGAGCATTTAGAGTGAGTTAATTAGTCAAGAGAATATTTAACCAATTCCGCAGATGAGCTTTGATGTTCATGAGTATTTTTCCAAATTGAACGGCGGAGATGTTCTGATTGCCTATAAAGGCAGTATCACCACTGACCTGATCAATAATGTACTTGAAGAGATTGAGGAGAAGATGGATGGTGCGGATGAACAGGCCAGGGTAAAAAAGAAGGTATACAATGTACTTGTTGAAAGCCTTCAGAACCTTTATCATCACATCGAAGAACTGCCGGATCAATTGAAGAGTGATTTCGAATCAAAGTTCGGAATACTGGTTGTTTCCCGAAAGAAAGATATATACCGGATTTCAACGGGCAATTTTATCAGTTCCGGGAAGATTAAATTTCTGAAGGA
>JAZGGT010000280.1:0-4534 GCA_036480555.1 Bacteroidales bacterium
TCCTCGGCATCAGCTTCCCATACCGGCCATTTCAGCCAGCCATCATTCCTGACAGGTTTCCCACCCTTGAGTGCCAATTCAGAAATCATCACTTTTTTTGACATTCCGTATGCAGGCATCTTGTATGTTAATAAGGCGCCGGCTGCGCCGGCAGAAGTGTTAACAATGAACTTCCTTCTGGAAAAGTTTTTCATTTTCATGACTTAATGTTTTTTATATAAAGTGTTTAGCAATTCTCCGATTTTATTCCTGTACTGGATCAAGGATTGCGGATCCTTGTTATATTCTGTTGGTCCGGTTACAAGTGATCCTGGCAGGGAAAGTAATTTACGGGCTTCTTTAATAAGCCTTTTAGATTTTCCACCATCCTCATTGGCTGCTTTTTCAAGCAGAAGCAAATATTCATAATCCTCAATGCCATCACGGATCTTTTCAAGCCGCAAGCAGGGCACGGGACCATCAAGATATTTTTCTGATCTGTCCCCTGGATCTCTGTTTGGCGGATAGAAAAACCGGCCATCCCCGTTACCCCAGCCTGATTGTTTTCCAAAAGGCAAACCGTAACCCACGGTATAGGACATGGGATCTTCCCATGGGTTCTGCAAATAACCTCCAGGTGAGGCAGTTTGGGAATTCCAGTAATTGGCTGACCATATCAGGATCCCCCTCAATTGAAATTTGTACGACAACCAGAGCCACATTCTCATGTTGATGTCATCGTGGTCAATGAACAGGCTCAGATAGGGTGCTTTGGGACAACAGCAAACATATGACCAGAATTCATTGCCCTTTGCTACCAGGTCTCTGATGATTTCGGGATCCAACCGGCCTATCACGGTACAACTGATATCCGTAATGTCCATAATATCAGAACCTGGTTGATGCTCCGTAATAAAGCGGGTGATCCTCGGCGCTGACCGGTGAATGATCTCCATTCCCTCACGAACAAAGGGGTAATTCTCGGTATTGGGCTCATCAAACCAGTATACATATTCCCGTCCCAACCATCCTTTTTCCTCTAGATGGTCCTGCACCATGGTCAGGTATTGTTTCATTAAATAATCATATTCAGCAGTTCCCTGGGAAAACCCTCCAAACACACCACGTCTCTGGGCATAGAAACTACCCGAAGGCAAACCCTGCAAAGGTAGATGATAGGCATTGAAACCCAGCTCATCCAGGTATTTCTCACCTGCCTTGTCAAATTCTGTAAAATCAACCTGAAGATCCAGTTCTTCCGGATCCATCTCAAAATCACCCCGGGGCAGGAGGTTCTTATCATTCTCCAGATCCAGAAAACGGACATCATCAAACCAAGCAGTGCCAGTATGACTGCCTGAATTGCTCCGGAACACCGGGAACAGGTGTATGGTCACATATTTGATTTCTTCCCGGAATGGCCGCATATTCAGGGTATCGGCCTCCCAATTATCCTGGCCTGTGAATACTTCAATCCTGTTCTCAAAAAGCATCTCCTCCTGGTTGGCATCGTAACATTTCACCAGCACACAATACTGTTGCTCCGGCTCAGCGGTCCGGGCATACCAGGCAAGTGTAAAGGATCCAGCATGACCCACTACGATCATAGCATTGGTATAAGCCTCAATACTGCTTTCCACATCATCGTCCGTCACCTTAAGCGCCTTCTCACCGGAGTGGACAGCATCACCTATAAAGATGCCTCCTGTCCAGTCCAACCCATCAATCTTTAATTTCATCGGATAAAGGCTGAAAGGAGCAGTGGGAGCAATTTTATATTCACCCATCATACTGTAATATTTACCAGTCACCTCCCGAAGTTCCGCATCTGATTCGAGATTATGATAATCCCGGATCATACCTGTATTGATGCCAAAGGAAGACCGCATGCTTGGTTTTTCGGGAAGTACGAAATTCCAGACTTGTACGGATACAGGTATTTCTATGCTCCATTCATCGGCGATCAGCTGTATCGAACCGGTGTATTCCCCGGGGACTGCATCTGCCGGGACCTTTACCGTGATGAAGAAAGGGTGGTTTTTTCCCGTCTGAAGATCTACGGGCTCATTCAATAAAGGTAAAGGATCCGGGTACCAGCCCGGTTTTCCGTAACCATCCGTTGGCCTGATCACGTTTATGTATTCCACCTTCCTGACCGTAATTTGTTTTTCAGATATAGTGGCACCTGATCCGGATCTCAGATCTTCCGTTTTTATCATAAAACCATACATGGCTTTATAGGGAAGCACAACTACCTGCACCGATTCAAATTCATTCGCTGCTGCAGATATTTGCAAAGGGACAACCTTGTCGGCGGGGACCGGGTCGCTTTGCATTATTTTATAGGTTCCTTCCGCCCACCATACAGCGCATAACTCATCAGCGCCTAGTTTGTATCCATAATCCGCAGCCCGGATATTGAATCCGGTAAGTAACAGGACTCCACCCATTAAAGGAAAGAGCATCTGTAGAATAATAGGTCTCATGATATAATTATTTTCATTACCTGTTTAACCAATTTAATATTTCCTCATTAACCTGTTGTTTTTCCATCCTGCAAACAAAGCTGAAATCTTCACTCCTGCCTTTTTGAAAATATGCACTTACTGGGAAGGCCAGGTTCTCACCTGC
Source organism: Bacteroidales bacterium (assembly GCA_036480555.1). Classification (GTDB taxonomy): domain Bacteria; phylum Bacteroidota; class Bacteroidia; order Bacteroidales; family SM23-62; genus SM23-62. Next base: position 2,611 of record JAZGGT010000280.1, read on the forward strand.
CATTTTCTCATCTGCCATGGCTCCATTTCCTGATAGTGGATTAATGATCAAGAGTTTACGCGGACATAAAGCAGCCATGAGGTCAGCCAGATCATACTCTTCAATGGCTCCTGCCACCGTGGAAGGTATAAACCCGGGTGAATATTCATGAGACAGGGCAATCTCTGCAAAACTTAAAAATGGCTGTACCAGGCATACTTTTTGAATGGTACCATCGAAAACAGCTGCATGTAGGATTTCACTTCCGAGTGCTCCGAAAGAAATGGCTGAAACTGAATAGTAACCAGAAAGATTGGTTTTAATGAAGTGTGACATCCTGCTTATGTCTTCTGCCCTTAATCCAACAATGGATTTACCTGTCAGGATACCCGCAAACCATAGATTATAGGAAATATTTTCAATATAAGCATCCCCTTTCAGGTAACCCGGTCCCAATTCCCCGATCCCCGGGAGGTCCCCTAATAACACAGTATAGCCATTTGCTACAAGTTGCTTTGCCAGGCTGTCCATGTTTGCTGCATAATTTTTTCCTTTTTCATGCAGCAAAAGGATTGCCTCCTTTTTATTATTTTCAGAAGGCACAAACAAAGCCAGGGGGATCATATATTCGCCACTTCCCGGTATTAAGTATTTTTCCAGCTTATAATTGTTATTTACATAGCGCCCTGAAAAAATTTCATGATCGAATTTCTCAGGGAATGAAAATCCGGAAATTCCGGCAGCCGCTTCAGGAACCCCAGGCAGATGCTCATTAATACTGGCTCGTTTGGATTCCAGTACCGATACCTGTTTCTCAACAATCTTTTTATTCAGGGAATAGATGGTCTCTCCTTTTAATGAAGTAGCAAGCTGGCCTGTTTCCGTGACCCAGAATTCTTCAATCGGTATAGTGACTACATCATGGTCGCTTGCATCACCAGGATTATCAAGATGCTTCTGAAAAAAGGCATACATGGTTTCCCTGTTTTTCCTGGTAAAGCCATGAACATGATCTTCTTCTGTCATTTGTAAATTGCCCTCTGCTCCCAGGGCTGTAAAAGCCTTACCTGCTTCCTTAAATGTTTCCCTGGCTCCCTGTATGCTAAAAAAATCACGGGTTGTACTCATGATCAATGTTGGCTTCGGAGCCCTGGCTTCTATAAGATCAGGATGATCAAGACCATAATAAATCAATTGGAAAAGATTTTGCTCCGCATCCTGCGGTCCCCTGCTTTTAAAGAGATAATTGTAATTAGTGATAAAACACTCGGGGGCAGCAGCAAGAATTCTATCATCAATGGCCCCTATAAAGGCCGTTGAAGTTCCCCCACCTGAGAGTCCCGTGAGTCCTATTCTGTCCGGGTCAACTTCTTTCCTTGACAATAAGACATCAATGCCACGGATACCATCCCAGATAAAGTATTTAGCCGGGGAATATCCTGAAATAAAACATTGTGCTCCGGGGTAAGAATGCTCCTGGGTTGATCCAAACCTGGACTTCCCCGATTCCTTCTCATAATATTGTAAGCGTTCACCCTGTCCGATCTGGTCATAGGTCAACACGATAAATCCCTTTTTCACCAGGTTGATGATGGTATGCTGGTAAATATCCCTTCGAAAGCTCAGTGTGCTATGGCCTATCGGATTCAGAATGGCAGGCGCCCTGCCCTTTAAATTTTCAGGAATAAATAATGCAGAAGTAACATAATATCCGGGCTGTGACTCGTAAATTAACTTTTCAACCCGGTAACCTTCCATGTGAATGATCCCGGTAACATTAATGTGCAACGGTGTTTTCTCAGGAAAAGGGCCAATTATATTAAACAGCTTTTCACGGACATCAACCTGTCGTTTTATCCAGTCATCTTTCGATTGCAGATTATCAATAACTATTTTCCTTTCATCTAATTGCTGAAACCCGGCTGAACAGAAATATTTATACAAT
>JAZGGT010000281.1:0-2725 GCA_036480555.1 Bacteroidales bacterium
GAATCTGTATGATCCGGAGGATCCCATATTACATCCTGTTTTCAATCATTCAGGTGGCTGCACTGTGGCTGTATACACCTCCTGTGGGTGCCCAACAGCCTTACACTGTCCACCGGTCAGAGGATAAGATAATCCTGGAAGGCAAGGTCTATTACATTCACATTGTAAAGGAAAAGGAGACTTTGTACGGGATAAGCAGGGCTTACAATGTCTCACAGAAAGGGATCGCAGCTGAGAATCCGGATGTTTTCGCCGGACTCCAGGTAGGGATGGTACTCAAGATCCCGTCAGAACCCGTGTTGGATGAATCAGCCGAAACCAGGGAAACGGAAGAATACTTCAACCATGTGATCCGGGAAGGAGAAACACTCTATTTCTTGTCGAAGAAATATGGCATAGATGTGCTCGAGATCGAACGGGCAAATCCGGAAGTCAGCATAACAGATTTACAGGTCAACCAGGTACTTCAGATTCCAAAACGAAAGGAGCCTTCCGCAGCACAAAATATGTTCTCGGCTAATTCCTTCATTTATCATTATGTCAAGGCCGGAGAAACCCTGTACAGCCTCTCTGTTTACTATGATATCAGCATTGAGGAGATCAAGGAAATCAATCCGGAGCTTCGATGGGGGGAGCTGCAATATGATGAATACATCAAAATACCACGGCGCGCAGACACCCTTACAGATGCAGCATATTTACCAGTAGATTCCATGCTGATAGATACCTTGCTCCTGGATATTGACACCCTTGGTATACCATTCTGGTCGGAGGTGAAGTGGAGGCGCATGCAGCCCGAACCGATCAGGGGTACCATCCATGTTGCCATGCTGCTTCCGCTTGACCTTTACTGGGATGTGGAGGCGGATACCCTGGATCTCCTGGAAATGGATGAAGAGGGTATCTTGAGGAAGGATGATGATGACAGGAAGGATATGATCAATCCCCGGGTCATCGGGTATCTCGAATTTTACGAAGGTGTATTGCTTGCCATTGATGATTTACGAGAGAAAGGATATTCAGTAACCCTCTATGTATTCGATACGGAAAGAAGCAGGCAGAGGACAAGGGAGATCCTCCGGAAATGGGAGATGGAAGAAATGGATCTGATCATTGGGCCGGTTAATTTCTGGAACCTGGAAATCGTAGCGGATTTTGCCAGACAGCATGAGATCCCAATGGTTTCTCCATTTTCTTCAGACAGGGAAATAGTCCGGTACAATCCATATATATTCCAGGTAACTCCCAGTTATGATTTGGAATTTAAAAGCTGGGCAGAATATATCTCTGATTATTATGATAAAACCATCATTGTGTTCCATGATGGAGATTCCACTGAATATTATAAGGTGCAGTTCCTGAAGGATGAGATTTTCAAAAAGATCGCTGAAAAGGCAGACCTTGAGGATGTGATCTTCAAGGAAGTGGTGATGAACGATAGTGTTTTTGTAGACATGAACCATGTGCTGACCCAGGACGGAGAAAACCTGGTGATCGTACCTTCGGATAATGAGGCCTATGTGAGCAATGTGATCAGTCCCCTGTTCTACCTGCTTGACCAGTACCAGATAGAGGTGACGGGGATGCCACAATGGAACAAATTCAGGAATATTGATCTGGAGTATTTTCATAAACTGAAGATGAGTTATTTTACTTCCTTTTATGTGAATTATGATAAACCGGAAATGAAAGAATTCATCAGGAGGTTCCGGGAGGTATACTACACCGAACCCTACCTTGTGATGCCAAGGGGATACAACCTGAGTGTTTACGGGTATGACCTGGTGTCAGCCTTTGTCGAGGCCATCGGTGAATACGGAAAGAATATCATATATTTTGCCGATGAGATGGAGACTGATCCCATACTCGGTCCATATACGTTCGAAAGGATCAATGATTTCGGCGGGCACGTCAATGCCTATATAAGCATCATCAAATTTTCTCCCGACCTGAATATCCAGCAGCTGGAAATTGAGAGCCGTCCGCAAAGGTTCAGGTACAGGCGGTACTCCAGGAGATACCAGCATGATTAACGCTATTCGTATCGAAGTGAATTAACCGGATTTGCCGAAGCTGCCCGGATGGTCTGTATATTTACGGTGATCAGGGCCAGGAGCAGGGTAATGAGAGCTGCAGCAGGAAAGATCCACAACGCAAGGTCGGTTCTGAAGCTGAAATCCTGCAGCCATTTGTTCATGGCAAACCAGGCAGCAGGCCAGGCAAGAAGGTTTGCCAGCAATACCGGTTTTGCAAAATCCCTGGACAGGATATACGAGATCTTTGAGATGGATGATCCCATGGCTTTACGGATCCCGATCTCCTTGGTCCGTTGTTCAGAAATGAAAGTGGCAAGTCCATATAATCCCAGGGCTGCAATAAACAGAGCAAATACCGTGAAATACAAAAAAATATAACTCATTTTCTTTTCATTTGCATAAAACTGATCTATCCGCTCATTCAGGAACTGATAGTCGAAAGGGATGTCGGGATTGATCTCATCCCAGGCATTTTCAAGGGCAATGAGGGTCAATGGGGAGGAGTCAGATAATAGTTTAATGATCAGGTATCGCGGTTGACCACTCAGGAACCTGAGCATGATGGGATTGATCTGCTGGTGCAGGGATTGCATATGGAAGTCCCTGATCACCCCTATGATCCTGTAAGGGGTGGGTGGTGTTCTGTCTGAATTAATAATCTTTCCAATGGGATCATCCCATGCCAGTTT